>JAZSHJ010000124.1:0-34650 GCA_045533175.1 Acutalibacteraceae bacterium | reverse complement strand
ACCCCTTGGCCCACAGAACGACATGGCTACGATCCGACTTGGTCAACTTTATGCTCGAGATGCGTGCTTCTTGCCGCAACCGCGTGCAGGACTATGCGGATAAGTTCGGCGTGCCGTTCTTCGCGGGCCAAAAGCCGTGGGGCGAAAAGGTGGATGTTATCATGCCCTGCGCCACTCAGAACGAAGTTAACCTCGACGACGCGAAGAAGATCGTGGCGAACGGTGTGAAGTACTATGTCGAAGTGTCCAACATGCCCACCACCGCGGATGCTGTGGCGTACATGAAGGAAAACGGCGTGGTCATCGCTCCGTCCAAGGCGGTCAACGCGGGCGGTGTGGCTGTGTCCGGTCTGGAAATGTCCCAGAACTCGATGCGTTACAGCTGGTCGGCGGAAGAAGTGGATGCGAAACTGAAGGATATCATGAAGAATATCTACAAGAGTTCGGTCGACGCTGCGAAAGCGTACGGTATGGAAGGCGACCTCATTGCAGGTGCCAACATCGCGGGCTTCTTGAAGGTTGCGGATGCAATGCTCGCGCAGGGCGTGGTGTGATTCATTCATAACATAAGAAAAACCCGACAGATTACGGTCTGTCGGGTTTCTTTATACCCAGTAAAGAAACGGCAACAACCGAACGTTGATGCCGTTTGGTGTTCTTATCCGTGGAACAACCGCTTGGTCTGATAGCGCGGTTCGCACGTGAGATTAATGCCGAGCTTGCGCAAGGTGTTTTCGTCCACCTGTGACAAAATGACCGAGGAGTGCATTTCGCATCCCGCCAGTTTATCCAGTTGCTGCATGGCAAGTTCCGCCTGCTGATCGGTTGCCGCACAGATGGAAAGCGCCACCAACACCTCATCGGTGTGCAGTCGCGGGTTGTGACCGCCCAAGTGGTTCACTTTCAAATCCTGTACCGGTTCGATCACGTTGGGGGAGATGAGAAGTGCATCTTCTGCAATGTTGCCGAGTGCTTTCAACGCATTTAACAGCATAGCGGAAGAAGCGCCGAGCAATCCCGATGTTTTGCCCGTGATGATGCGTCCGTCTGCCAGTTCGATGGCGGCGGCGGGCGCACCCGTTTCCTCTGCGCGCGCCAATGCGGCGGCAACGGCGGGACGGGTTTCGCCCGTCACGTTTGCCATCTTCATGAGCAATTCGATCTTGGCGATCTCGTCTTCGTTCTGGTTGCCTTTGCGCTGATTGCACAAAGCGGAATAGTAGCGGCGCATGATCTCTGCCCGCGCGGCGGCGCACACGGCATCGTCATCAAAAATGCAGTTGCCCGCCACGTTAACACCCATGTCGGTGGGGGATTGGTAGGGGCAATGGCCGTGGATCTTTTCAAACGTGGCGGCCAGCACGGGGAAGATCTCCACGTCGCGGTTGTAGTTGACCGCCAGAGTGCCGTAGGTTTCCAGGTGGAACGGATCGATCATGTTCACGTCGTCCAAATCGGCGGTGGCCGCTTCGTATGCCATGTTCACGGGATGCTTCAGCGGCAGATTCCAGATGGGGAAGGTTTCAAATTTCGCGTAACCTGCGGAGATGCCGCGCTGATGATCGTGATACAACTGGCTCAAACATGCGGCCATCTTGCCGCTGCCGGGCCCGGGGGCGGTCACAATAACCAGAGAACGGGAAGTTTCAATATAATCGTTGCGGCCAAACCCTTCGTCGCTCACAATGGCGGCCACATTGGAGGGATAGCCGGGGATGGAATAGTGGCGATACACTTTCAGTCCCAAGCCTTCCAACCGCGTTTTGAACGCTTCGGCGGCGGGTTGTTCGCTGTATCGTGCCAGCACCACGCTGCCCACGTACAAGCCGAATCCGCGGAACGCATCGATCAGACGCAGAACGTCTTGGTCGTAGGTGATGCCGAGATCGCCGCGCACTTTGTTCTTTTCGATATCCTGCACGTTGATAACGATCACGATTTCCGCTTGTTCTTTCAGTTGGGTGAGCATTTTGATCTTACTGTCGGGCTTGAAACCGGGCAGTACACGGGAGGCGTGAAAATCGTCGAACAGTTTGCCGCCGAACTCCAAATAGAGCTTACCGCCGAAATGGGCAATACGCTCCTTGATCTGTTCCGATTGCAACTGCAGATATTTGTCGTTGTCAAATCCGATCTTATGCATTCTTTATCCCGCCTCACCCATAAAACTTAACTACATAATTATAGAACATTCCAAAATCTTAGTCAAGAGATTTTCTGTTTTTTATAGACACACTCCCGAAAATGTGATTAAATAAAAGGAGAGGTGAAATTATGATTTCCGTTTTATTTGAAGATAAGGCCATTATTGTGTGTGAAAAACCCGTTGGCGTGTTGTCCGAAAGGGGGATGAATCCGCGGGAGAAATGTATGCCCACGTTATTGGAAGCGCAAACGCGTACTTTTCGTGTAGACGTGGTACACCGTTTGGATAAAGCGGTGGGTGGGTTGATGGTGTTTTCAAAAAACGCCAAAGCTTCGGCAGGGTTGTCTCGCACCATTGCAGGGCATGAAATGACGAAGGAATATCTTGCGGTGGTCGCGGGATGTCCCGATGTGCCGCAGGGCGAATGGCGGGATATTCTGTTTCGCGACAAGCAGAAGAACAAATCCTTTGTGGTGAATCGTATGCGCCAAGGGGCAAAAGAAGCGGTGCTGGATTACGAAGTGGTGGAAACGGTCGCCCGCCCCGAAGGGACGGTGTCGCTTTTGAAGATTCGCTTGCACACGGGGCGTACCCATCAGATTCGTGTGCAATGTGCGTCGCGCCAAATGCCGCTGTTGGGGGACGAAAAATACGGTAGCCGCATTCCGGTGAAGAACATCGCGCTGTGGTCGCACCATTTGGCGTTCTCGCATCCCGTGACGCACAAAGCGGTGGATATCACCCTTCCGCCGCCCGCTGTCGCCCCGTGGAACTGGTTTAAGGGATGTAGATGATATTTTCGCCTTTTCTCCTTGTTAGGAAAGGCGGTTAACGGCGCTGTATAACAAACAAGTCTGCGTTTGAATTCAAACGCAGACTTGTGTTTTTTGTTACATGGTGGCCGCCATTACGGCTTTGATGGTGTGCATACGATTTTCCGCTTCGTCAAACACGATGGAGGCTTCGCTTTCGAACACCTCGTCGGTCACTTCCATGCAGATGATGCCGAACTTTTCATGAATGTTTTGGCCGATGGTGGTCTTAAGATCGTGGAAAGCGGGCAGGCAATGCATAAAGCGGCATTGCGGGCCGGCTTTTTCCATCAGCGCCTTGTTCACCTGATAGGGGGAAAGTTGTTTGATGCGCTCGTCCCACACGCTGTCGGGTTCACCCATCGACACCCACACGTCGGTGTAGATCACGTGTGCGCCTTTCACCGCATCGGTATCTTCGCTGAATTCGAGCGTGGCGCCCGTTTCGGCGGCAATAGCAAGGCATTGGTCGATCAATGCCTGATCGGGGAAATATGCACGCGGCGCACATGCCACAAAATGCATCCCCATCTTGGCACAACCCACCATCAAAGAGTTGCCCATGTTGTAACGGGCATCGCCCATGTATACGAGTTTTTTACCTTTCAAATCGCCGAAATATTCCTGAATGGTGAGAAAATCCGCCAAGATCTGGGTGGGGTGAAATTCGTTGGTCAACCCGTTCCACACCGGTACACCCGCGTAGTGGGCGAGTTCTTCCACGATTTCCTGGCCGAAACCGCGATATTCGATACCATCGAACATACGACCGAGTACACGCGCGGTATCGGCAATGCTTTCCTTTTTGCCGATCTGCGATCCCGAAGGATCGAGATACACGGGATGCATTCCGAGGTCCGCCGCGGCTACTTCAAACGCGCAACGGGTGCGGGTGCTGGTCTTTTCAAACACCAAGGCGATCGATTTGCCCTCGCACAGACGGTGGGGGATACCCGCCTTCTTTTCGGCCTTCAGTTTCGCGGCCAGCGCGATCAGTTCACCGATCTCTTCGGGGGTGAAGTCCAACAATTTCAAAAAGCTTTTTCCTTTAATCGACAGCATACGGACACTCCTTAGATTTTTCGTTCACGTAACGGATCTGTGGCGCACATAGCGAATCTGCGCTTCTACCGAAGCCAGAGAGGTGCCGCCTTCGCTGATACGTTTGGCCACACAGGTCGCAAGGTCGATCTCTTCGTACAGATCTTCTTCAAACAAATTGCTGAATTCACGATACACCGCAAGCGGCAAAGCTTCCAGCACCGTGTTTTCGGCAATACACCGTGCCACCAGTTGCCCTGCGATCTTGTAGGCGCTACGGAAAGGCAGGCCCTTCTTCACAAGATAATCCGCAAGGTCGGTTGCGTTGATAAAACCGGTCTGTGCCGCGCGTTTCATGTTGTCGGTGCGCGCTTGCATGGTTTCCACCATACCGCAAAACACGTCCAGACACATTTTCACCGTATCGCACGCATCAAAGACACTTTCTTTGTCTTCTTGCATATCTTTGTTGTAGGCGAGAGGTAATCCTTTGAGAGTGGTGAGCAATGCCATCAAGTCACCGTACACACGTCCCGTCTTGCCGCGTACCAACTCTGCCATGTCGGGGTTTTTCTTCTGCGGCATGATGGAAGAACCGGTGGTGTAGGCATCCGACAGTTCCACAAACTTAAATTCCCAACTCGACCACAGAATGATCTCTTCCGAAAAGCGGGAGAGGTGCATCATCAAAAGAGAAAGAGCGCTCATCAATTCCACGCAAAAATCGCGATCGGACACGCCGTCCAGGCTGTTCAGGCAAATGTCGTCGAACCCAAGTTTTTCCGCTTCAAAACGGCGGTCGGTATCATACGTGGTGCCCGCCAGCGCGCAACTGCCGATGGGGGATACGTTGATCCGTTTTCGGCAATCGGTGAGTCGATCCAAGTCGCGCAGAAACATCATGGTGTACGCCATCAAATGGTGGCCGAACAGGATGGGTTGCGCGCGCTGCAGGTGGGTATACCCCGGCAAAATCGCCTCTTTGTATTCTTCCGCTTTGTCGGTCACGATGCCGATCAACTTTTGCACACGTGCCGCAATGCCGTCACACTCTTCCCGCAGATACATGCGCAAATCCAACGCCACTTGGTCGTTGCGGCTGCGGGCGGTGTGCAACTTCTTGCCCACGTCACCCAAACGTGCGGTCAGCACCTGCTCCACAAACATGTGGATATCTTCGCATTCCTCGTCAATGGCGAGAACACCGCTTTCGAGATCGGCCAAAATGCCTTCTAATCCCGCGATCAGCGTATCTGCTTCTGCCTCGGCAATAATGCCGCGGGCAGCCAGCATGGCGGCGTGCGCCATACTGCCCGTGATATCCTGTTTGTACATCCGACAGTCAAAGCGGATGGAAGAATTGAAATCGTCTGCGATCTTTTCGGTTGCGCCGTCGGTACGGCCCGCCCACATTTTTGCCATGTCTTTACACGCCCTTAATTATTTCTTGCCGTCTACCAACGCCTGCACTTTGATCGGCAGACCGAACAGGTTGATAAAGCCTGCGGAATCGCGCTGGTCGTAATCGCTTTCGCCGAAGGTGGCGATCTCCTCGCTGTACAGCGAATAGGGGCTCCACACACCTGCATTGATCATGTTGCCTTTGTAGAGTTTCAAACGCACCTTGCCGGTGACCTTCTCCTGCGTTTTGTCCACGAACGCAGACAGCGCTTCACGCAAGGGAGTGAACCATTGACCGTTATAAACCAACTCCGCAAAGGTGATGGACAGTTTCTGTTTTTCGTGCATGGTCATTTTGTCGAGGCAGATGCTTTCCAGCACGCTGTGCGCTTTGTAGAGGATCGCGCCGCCGGGCGTTTCGTACACGCCGCGGCACTTCATGCCGACCAAACGGTTTTCCACGATATCCAACAGACCGATACCGTTCGCGCCGCCGATCTCGTTAAGTTTCAGGATGATCTCTTTCGCGGTCATCTTTTCGTCATTCAGCGCCACCGGCACACCCTGTTCAAAATCGAGCGTGACGTAGGTCGGCACATCGGGTGCTTGGATGGGGGACACGCCCATTTCCAGAAAGCCGGGCTTTTCGTACTGCGGTTCGTTGCCGGTATCTTCAAGGTCCAGACCTTCGTGGGACAGATGCCACAGGTTCTTATCCTTGGAGTAGTTGGTTTCGCGGTTGATCTTCAGGGGGATGTTGTGCGCTTCGGCGTACTCGATCTCCTCTTCACGGGATTTGATATCCCACTCGCGCCACGGGGCAATAATGGGCATGTTGGGGGCAAAGTGTTTGATCGCCAGTTCAAAACGCACCTGGTCGTTGCCCTTGCCGGTGCAGCCGTGCACGATGGCGTCCGCATTTTCTTTCAACGCGATCTCCACCAAACCCTTTGCAATGCAAGGACGCGCGTGACTGGTGCCCAGCAGATACTCTTCGTACACCGCGCCCGCCTTCATGGTGGGGATGATGAAATCGTTCACGTATTCTTCGGTCTGATCCAACACGTACAGTTTGGACGCGCCCGTCTTGAGTGCTTTTTCCTCCAACCCCTCAAGTTCGTCCGCCTGACCGACGTTGCCCGATACGGCGATGACTTCGCAGTTGTTGTAGTTTTCCTTCAACCACGGGATGATGATGGAGGTGTCCAGACCGCCCGAATAGGCGAGGACGACCTTTTTGATGTTTTCCTTGTTCATGGATATGCGCCTCCGAAATGAATATTTATGTAGTTCAAAAGACTATGTGCATTATTATACACAGCGGCCCACCGTTTGTCAATACGCTTTTGGGATAAATAATAGGAAAAATGTATTTGTGTGTATCCTGTCTGCTGTTGCTGTTTTCGATGGCCTGTTTTTGGCTGTTTCGACGGAAGTTGAATGAATAAATATTCACCCAATGCATAATTGTATACATTTTTAGGGAGCATTTTTGTGCTTTACAAGCAAGCAAAAATACGTTATAATGAATCGATTTGTTTTGTTACGGAAGGACGGGGCGGTATGGGCTTTTGGGAATTAATGATCCTGGCAGTCGGACTCAGCATGGATGCGTTTGCGGTGTCGGTTTGTAAAGGATTGGCCATGAAACGTGCCGATTTGAAGGGGGCCGTGACTTGCGGCGTGTGGTTCGGCGGCTTTCAGGCGCTGATGCCCCTGATCGGCTTCTTTCTGGGGGCGCTGTTTGCCAAAGCCATCGAATCCTTCGACCATTGGGTGGCGTTCGGATTGTTGGTTCTTATCGGATTGAACATGCTTAAAGAAGCGTTTGAAAAGGACGATTGCGAAGAATGCCGTGCGGCGGATCTGTCGGTGAAAACGATGTTTGCCATGGCGGTGGCGACCAGTATCGATGCCTTGGCGGTGGGAGTTTCGCTTGCGATGGCGGGTGGCGTCAATATCTATGCGGCGGTGGCGTTGATCGGCCTTGTCACCGGCATGCTGTCTGCCGTGGGGGTAAAAGTGGGCAATGTGTTTGGCGCACGCTTCGAGAAAAAGGCCCAACTGGCGGGCGGTATCATTTTGATTTTGATCGGCTTTAAGATCTTACTTGAGCACCTGGGTGTGCTTGTGTTCTGAGGAGGCGTTGTAAATGGCGAATTTTAAACGTACGAAATTTGCGTGTTATTTTGCCTATCTTGCTATGGCGTCGGTGTTCAGTTTGCCGCCGATGCTATTCATGACCTTTCATGAAACCTACGGTATTTCGTATACGTTGCTCGGCACGTTGGTGCTTGTGAACTTTTGCACACAAATGACGGTGGATCTGATCTTCACCTTTTTTGCGAGATACTTCAACATCAAAGTGACGGTGCGGATCATGCCGCTTCTCACGGCGCTCGGTCTGTTGCTGTACTCGTTGATCCCCACCTTCTTCCCGCAGTATGCCTATACGGGTTTCTTGTGCGGAACGGTGGTGTTTTCGGTGGCGGCGGGACTCAGCGAAGTGTTGCTAAGCCCGTTGGTGGCGTCGTTGCCGTCGGATAATCCCGAACGGGATATGAGCGCGCTGCACTCGCTGTATGCCTACGGCGTGGTGACGGTGGTGTTGCTCAGTACGCTGTTTTTGCAGTTGTTCGGGCGGCACAATTGGATGTATCTGGCCCTTTTCTGGGCGGCGATACCTCTGTTTTCGTCCTTGCTCTTTTGCTTGTCGCCTTTTCCGCAAGTGCAACTGTCGGCCGAGGAAGCGGCGGCAGGAAATCGCCGCAAAAGGCGCACGTTGGGGTTGGCGCTGTGCGTGGGGTGCATCTTCTTTGGCAGTTGTGCCGAAAATGCGATGACCAACTGGATCTCCGGTTATGTGGAAAGCGCGCTGGGTATCTCTAAAACGTGGGGTGACCTGCTTGGGTTGTTGCTGTTCGGTGTGTTGCTGGGACTCACACGTACCGCCTATGCCAGGTATGGCCGCAACATTATGAAGGTGCTCATGTGGGGCATGGCGGGTGCTGTGGTGTGTTACCTCACGGCGGCGCTGTCGCCCTTGCCGCTTTTGTCCTTGTTTGCGTGTGTGTTCACGGGTGTCTGCACCGCGATGCTGTGGCCGGGTACGCTTATTTTGATGGAAGAAAAGTTTCCGCATCCCGGTGTGGCGGCCTATGCATTGATGGCGGCGGGCGGCGATCTCGGCGCGTCCATT
The DNA here is from genome assembly GCA_045533175.1 of Acutalibacteraceae bacterium. GTDB lineage: Bacteria > Bacillota > Clostridia > Oscillospirales > Acutalibacteraceae > SIG588. The sequence goes on along the minus strand of JAZSHJ010000124.1, from coordinate 26,051 downwards.
TCTCCGCAGTTGCTTGGGGCGGTGACCGATACCGTGGCGGCCGGCGGTTGGGGACAGGGGATGGCTTCTGCCTTGTCGCTGTCGCCTGAACAGTTTGGCATGAAGGTGGGAATGTTGGTTGCCGCCGCGTTTCCGATCTTGGGTGTGTTGCTGCTTTGCTATGTGCGGCGGTATTTCAAAAAGAGCGAAGGTGTGCTTGAAGATCAGACGATATAAAAGAAGAGTTCGGCCGAGCCGAACTCTTCTTTTATATCGTATCGTCGTCGTCCTCACCGCGGGCACGGCGCAAACTGTCATTGAAACGGCGCATTTCCCGTTCGCTGTACTGTTTGGGCATAGGCGGGAGATCTTGTTTCTTATCGTCGTTCAAGTAACTGTCGGTGCGTCCGCGATCCACAAACACCGCCTCTTCTTCCGCCAGACGGGTGGTTTCCTCGTCGGGAATGTTCAGCGCTTGTTTTTGGGCGCGGTCCTCGTTCGGATGGTCGCGGTAGTAGGGATCGATCATCAATTCCTGCACCTTCGGGAAGATTACAAACTGAATGAGGAAGGAACGGAAGGCAGGGAAGAAGAAGAGATACACCGTCGCCATAACCACGATCGGAATGAACGCACCCTGCAGCAAACTGAGTATCGAAGCAACGCTCAAAACATAGAAGATCGCGAGCACCGCCGTGATGAGCAGGTTGCGGAAGATCGCCACAAACGAGAAGATGAGCGCGTTTTTGTACAGTTGTTTCCACGACAGTTTAAAGGTGATAATCATCAGCGGGATATAATACCGCATGAAGGCGCACACCAAAAAGAGCAACATCGCAAAGGCGCACATCAACACCTGCGTGGTGGTGGATTGTGTTTGAACGTTCAAATAAAAATACACGTCGAACGCCAAAATGCCGAGCGCCGCCAAATTGATGAATCCGATGGGCAACGCCTGTTTCCAGTTCTTTTTGATGGTGTCCACGAAATCGCCCCACAAAAAGGCGTGCTTTTCGCGCACGTAGTTGCGGGTGATGTAGGTAAGCCCCGCTTCGGCCAGTCCCACCGTCACCACAGGCAATGAGAAAAGGATGAACAGGAGATTCGCTTGTATCAATTTAAAAAACTTGCGGAAATACAACTCCCAAAACAGAAAGAACCGCTTTTTCTTCGGTGCATTTTTAGATACACCCGGTCCCGGTTTTGAAGGGTTGAAGAATTTTGGGAATGCCATGTTACGTCCTCACTTTTACACAAAATGATGAATAAAAACCAAACGCAGTATTGTGTCCAACACACCGGCGGTCGCCAGCAGACCGACACACAAAAGAAACCGCGCCAAATACAGTTTGAACTCCTGCCATAACGTGCCGCCGATGGTGGGATGCGGCAACACCACGCGGCACAGTTTGGAGGAAAACCGCACCGATTCCGCACACGCAATGAGCAATGCCGTAGCGGTGAGCAAGGTGGGCGGCAACACGATAAGTGCCACGTATCCCACACCGTTCAGTCCTCTTGCGAAATGATATGCTTCGCTCAATCCGATGCCCGCCCCGAAAAAGAGGGGAACGACCAGCGCGGGCGGCGCACCGCATGCCGAAAAGCCAAGCAGAAACAACAAAAGGATCAGCAAGAAATGCGGGCCTGCATATGCCACCCATTGCCGCAGCGCCCCTTGGAATCCGCCGTGCAACAATGCGGGATTCAAAAGGTCGGAAAGTGCAGACCCAAGCGGTCGCCACGCGGCGTGAAAGACCAAACAACCGATCTGCACACCGCACAAAAGCAGGCCCAGAAGCCATAAAAGACGTTGGTTTTGCACAACAAATCGCCACAGGTTGCGGCGCCATTCACCGGGGGTATGCATGTCCATCGCTCCGTTTCACACAGTTTGTACACCTATATGAAACGAGGGCGGGGAATATGCCCGGTGAAGAGGAAACGCATCAGCGTTTCCTTTTCAGGTTGATCCCCACGATACCGCCCACCGCGGCGGAAACCAACATCACGGCAAGTTTCAACAGCGGGTGTGTGGCGGTGTTCCGAAGCGGAGCAAAGCCGCCTGCCAAAAGCAACAGCAAAAACAGCGCGGCACCGCACAAGAGCCCCATCAACCATCCGTTTTGTCCTGTGCACCGTGCCGCTGTGACGCCACCCGCAAAACAGCCCGTCACCAACGCCACCAGCGCAAGTGGGGACACAAAGTTTTGCGGGGTGTCCTGTGTCAGCAACAGCGCCGCCATCAAAAGCAGGGAAAGGAAACATGCCACGACACCGACTGCCGCACCGATTCCCAACGGACGCGCCCATCCGGCAAGCCACACGGGCTCTTCTTTGCGCGATCTCATACAAACACCCTCCGCATGTCAAAAATCGAAGCCCGCCACGGAAGCGGGCTTCGATTCAGCATATTCCGTTTGCGGAGAAAGTATGCCTGAAATCAGATATCGTCGTCGTCGTCATCATCGTCAAGACCGGCGTCTTCATGCACCGTCTCGTTCGCCTGCAACGCCCACTTTTTCACCGTGATCTTGTTGCGGTCTGCGCCCGTTTCGATCACCAGCGAATCCTCGCGCACCGTCACCACACGGCCCATAATGCCGCCGATGGTGGTGATCTGATCGCCCACGCGCACGTCGTCGCGCATTCTTTGCTCTTCCTTCTGACGCTTCTTCTGCGGACGGATCATGATGAAGTACATCAAGGCAAACATCACTACCAGCATAATAATGCCGTACGTACTGCTGTTCATAATTCATTTCCTCCTAAAATACATATTAATAGTGAGTATACACCATTTTGCCTGCTTGCGCAAGGGGTAAATGCTGAATTTACCGATTTTTAACAAAAATTAAATGCGGCGATCCAATACTTCTCGGTATTCACGGTAAAATGCGTCGAACGTACCGTTGTCGAGTGCGTCGCGAATCTTTTCCGTCAACGTGTTGTAGAAATACAAATTGTGTGCCACGCACAGCCGCATGGCAAGCATTTCGCCGGCCTTGAACAGATGGTGGATGTATGCCCGCGAATGACGGCGGCAGGTGGGGCAATCGCATTGCTCGTCCAACGGGGCGGTGTCTTTTTCGTATTTCGCATTGAACAGGTTGCGGCGGCCGCCCCACGTGAATACGTGGGCGTGCCTTGCGTTGCGGGCGGGCATCACGCAGTCGAACAGATCAATACCGCGCGCAACGCCTTCCAAAATGTTCACGGGCGTGCCCACACCCATCAAGTAGCGAATCTTATTTTTCGGGGCAAACGGTTCCACCGCTTCCAAAATGCGATACATATCCTCGGCGGGTTCACCCACGGCAAGACCGCCCACCGCGTAACCGTCCAGATCCATTGCGGCGATCTCTTTCATGTGCTTCACACGAAGATCGTCGAAGGTGCAACCTTGGTTGATGCCGAACAGCAACTGCCGCGGATTCACCGCATCGGACGAGGCGTTCAAGCGCGCCATCTCCTCTTGGCATCGCGCGAGCCACCGCGTGGTGCGGGCGCAGGAGTTTGCGGAATATTCGCGGGTGGCGGGGTTTTCCACACACTCGTCAAATGCCATGGCAATAGTGGAACCGAGATGCGATTGAATACGCATGCTCTCTTCCGGGCCGATGAACAGTTTGCGTCCGTCGATGTGAGAGGCGAAATCTACTCCTTCTTCGCGGATTTTACGAAGTCCCGCCAGCGAAAACACCTGAAAACCGCCGCTGTCGGTGAGGATGGGCCCTTCCCATCCCGTGAACTTGTGCAGACCGCCCAGTTCGTGTATCAATCCGTCGCCGGGACGCAGGTGTAAATGATAGGTGTTGCACAGCATCACCTGACATTTCAGATCTTTTAGATCGTATGCCGAAACGGCGCCTTTGATCGCGCCGCAGGTGGCCACGTTCATAAACGCAGGGGTTTGCACCGTGCCGTGCGGCGTTTCAAACACGCCGCGACGTGCCGCCCCTTCGGTTTTGGTGATGGTCAAATTGGAATTTGGCATAGATGTAACTCCTTGTTTATTTACAAAATCAGCATCGCATCACCGAAACTGAAAAAGCGGTATTGTTCCGCCACCGCGTGGTCATATGCCGCCATGGTGTGTTCGTATCCCGCGAAGGCAGACACCAGCATAATGAGGGTGCTTTCCGGCAGATGGAAGTTGGTGAGCAGGCCGTCCAAGACTTGAAATTTATAGCCGGGATAGATAAAAATTTCCGTCCATCCTTCGGCGGGATGGATCACCCCATCGGTCATACCGATACTTTCGAGCGTGCGGCAACTGGTGGTCCCCACCGCGATCACCCGCCCGCCGCGTGCCTTGGTGCGGTTGATGAGGTCCGCCGTTTCGGGGGAGAGTGCGTAATGCTCTGAATGCATCTTGTGTTCTGTAATGTTCTCTACCTTTACAGGGCGGAAGGTTCCCAGCCCCACGTGCAAGGTGACGAAGCCGATCTCCACCCCCATATCCCGCACCTTTTGCAACAGTTCGGGGGTGAAGTGCAAGCCCGCCGTGGGCGCGGCGGCCGAGCCGCGTTCGCGGGAATACACCGTTTGATAACGCTCTTGATTTTCCAGTTTCTTTTTGATATACGGCGGAAGCGGCATTTGCCCAATGGATTCGAGCACTTCGTAAAAATTCCCTTCATAGGAAAACTTCACCAAGCGGTTGCCGCCTTCCAACACATCCAATACGTCGGCGGTCAGCGCGCCGTCGCCGAAGGAGAGGCGAAATCCGGGTTTTGCCTTCTTGCCGGGACCCGCCAACACTTCCCACACGTCGTTTCCGTGCGGGGTGAGAAGCAACAGTTCAAGTGGCGAACCGGTATCTGCTCGACACCCGTATAAACGGGCGGGCAACACGCGGCTGTCGTTCAGGATCAAACAGTCGCCGGGACGCAGGTGGTCAAGCAGATCGTAAAAATGTCGATCGTGCAGTGCTCCGTTTTCGCGTCCCATGACCAACAAGCGGGAGTGGTCGCGCGGCTCGATGGGCTCTTGCGCGATGAGATTATCGGGCAAATTGTAGAAAAAATCGTGCGTATTCATAAATTCTTTTCGCCGTCCTGAAAAAATTAAAGTGGGGTGTTGACATTGCACTTCTATAATGCTACAATGAACAAAGAAAAAAGTCAGGCATATAATTTTGAGTAGAGGCGCGTTTGCGAAAAGTATCTTGTGGGAGACGCCCGGTCGCAGAACACAGGGGAAAGGCGTTGACGCCGAAGGGTCTGCCATGCGGGTGGTGGCGATTCCTGGCTGTACGGTCAATAGCCGTCCGGCTGTCATCGGAAACGGTGGAGTGCTATTCACAAAGCAGTTGTTCTTTGGGGATGTCCGCCGGTTTTCTGTAACCGGCTTTCTTTTTTGTATGCGGACGAACAGTTTGGAAAGGATATGATTTGTCATGAAAAAGTATCGTGTAGGTGTGATCGGCGGTACCGGTATGGTGGGACAGCGCTTTTTGTCGTTGCTTGAAAACCACCCGTGGTTTGAACTGACGGCGATTGCCGCCAGCCCCCGTTCGGCGGGTAAGACCTACGAAGAAGCGGTGGGTAACCGTTGGGTTATGAAAACCCCGTTGCCGGAAAAGTATAAATCCATCGTGGTGGAAGATGCGGCGAACGTGGAAGCGGTCGTGTCCAAGGTGGATTTCGTGTTCTGCGCGGTGGATATGCCCAAGGCGGAGATCCGTGCGTTGGAAGAAGCGTATGCCAAGGCGGAATGCCCCGTGGTGTCCAACAACAGCGCGCACCGTTTCACTCCCGACGTGCCGATGGTGATTCCGGAATTGAACGCCGATCATCTGGATGTCATTCCCGCCCAACGTGCGCGCTTGGGTTCCAAACGCGGTTTTGTGGCGGTAAAATCCAACTGCTCGTTGCAAAGTTATGTGCCCGCCCTGTTCCCGCTGGATAAGTTTGGTGTGAAGCGCGCGGCGGTGTGCACGTATCAGGCAATCTCGGGTGCCGGCAAGACGTTTGAGCGTTGGCCCGAAATGGTGGATAACGTGATTCCCTACATCGGCGGCGAGGAAGAGAAGAGCGAACAAGAACCGCTGAAGATCTGGGGTAAGGTCGAAAACGGCGAGATCGTTCCCGCAAAGTCGCCCGCGTTTACCGCGCAATGCTTGCGTGTCCCCGTGAGCGACGGTCACTTTGCCGCGGTGTTCGTGGAGTTTGAAAATAAGCCGTCCAAAGAAGAGGTTCTCGATGTGTGGGCGAACTTCAAAGGCCGTGCACAGGAGTTGGATCTGCCCTCCGCACCCAAACAGTTCTTGCACTACTTTACCGAGGACAACATGCCGCAGACCAAACTGAACCGCGATCTCGAAGGCGGTATGGCGATCTCCATCGGCCGTCTGCGTGAAGATACGCAGTATGATTACAAGTTTGTGGGCTTGTCCCACAACACCCTGCGCGGTGCGGCAGGCGGCGCTGTTCTGCTCGCGGAACTGCTTTGTGCGGAAGGCTACATGGACTAATCTCTAGTTTTGAGGAGAGTATGATTATGAGCAAAAATACCATTTTCACCGGTGCGGGTGTGGCGATCGTCACGCCGATGAATCCGGACGGAAGTGTCAATTTTGAAAAGTACCGTGAACTGATCGAATGGCAGATTCAAAACGGTACGGATGCCATCATCACCTGCGGTACCACGGGCGAATCCTCCACGTTGGATCATGAAGAGCACGTAGCGGTGGTTCGCACAGCGGTGGAGCAGACTGCCGGACGTGTTCCCGTCATTGCAGGTACGGGTTCCAACGATACCGCTTACGGCATCAAACTGTCGCTCGAAGCGAAGGCGTTGGGTGTGGATGCGTTGCTCTTGGTGACACCGTATTACAACAAGGCATCCCAACGCGGCCTGATCGCGCACTACACCGCGATTGCCGATGCCGCCGATCTGCCCATTATTCTTTATAACGTGCCGTCCCGCACGGGTGTGAACATTCAGCCCGCCACGATTGCGGAACTGGCGAAACATCCGAACATTGTGGCTGTGAAAGAGGCCAGCGGAAGCCTCAGCGCGGTGGCGGAGATCGCCTCGCTGTGTGATATCGATATCTATTCGGGCAACGACGACCAGATCGTGCCGATTCTCTCGCTGGGCGGAAAGGGCGTGATTTCGGTATTGTCCAACGTTGTTCCGCAGGAAACGCACGACATTTGCCAAAAGTGGTTCGACGGCGATATCGAAGGAAGCCGCAAACTGTTCTTGCATTATCTGGAACTTGCGAACGCGCTGTTTATGGACGTCAACCCCATTTCGGTGAAGGATGCCATGAACATGATGGGCCTGCAGGTGGGCGAATGCCGCTTGCCGCTTCTCACCATGGCCGATCCGATGAAGGAAAAGTTGGCCGCGGTGCTGAAAAAGTACGATCTGATCTGAGAGGAAGAAGAAGGATATGACAAAGCTGCTGCTGTGCGGCTGTAACGGAAAAATGGGGCGTGCGGTCACCGCGTGTGTGGCCGGTCGCTGTGATTGCGAAATTGTGGCGGGCGTTGACCTGAACACCGAGAGCCACGCCGGCTATCCCGTATATGCCAACCCGATGAATTGCATGGCTGAACCCGAAGCGCTGATTGATTTTTCGCATCCGTCGGCCCTTCAAAAAACGCTGGAGTATGCCAAAGCACATACCATTCCCGTTGTGCTCGCCACCACGGGCTATTCCGAAGAACAGATCGCGACGATCCACGAAGCGGCCAAAGAGATTCCTGTCTTTTTCACCGCCAATATGTCGATGGGTGTGAACCTGCTTGCCGAACTGTGCAAAAAGGCGGCGGCGGTGTTGGGCGCGGATTTTGATGTGGAGATCATCGAAAAGCACCATAACCAGAAGATCGATGCTCCTTCGGGTACGGCGCTGATGTTGGCGCACGCGGTGGAGGAAGGTTTGGATTACGAGCCTACTTACGTATACGACCGTCAGTCGGTGCGACAAAAGCGCGACCGTCACGAGATCGGCTTTTCCGCTGTGCGCGGCGGCAACATCGTGGGTGAACATGAAGTGCTGTTCGCGGGGCATGACGAGATCGTGACCTTGAGCCACTCGGCACGTTCCAAGGAAGTGTTTGCGGTGGGGGCGGTGAATGCGGCGCTGTTCACGGTGGGCAAACCCGCCGGGCTTTACACCATGGCCGATTTGGTAAAATAACAGGAAAAGATCTGTGTGATGCACAGATCTTTTACAAAAAAGGCTTCTGCGTGCGGCGCAGAAGCCTTTTCTTTAAAGTGTATATTCCTTGTACACATCGCCGTCCAACGTCTTCCATAAAAGCACGGTGCCTTCGAGTGTCATGTACCCGTGAGGGGAATTCTCTTTGGGAATCGAAACCGAACCGGGGTTGCAATACAAATTATCCTCTCCGAACGGCTCGCACACAGGCACGTGGGTGTGTCCGTGAAGCAACACATCTCCGCGGCACAGCGGCGGCGGATTTTGGGTGTTATACACGTGGCCGTGGGTGACGTAAATCAGGCGGTCACCCGCAGGGACCACCGCGTAATCCGCCAACACGGGGAAATCCAGCACCATCTGGTCCACTTCCGTGTCGCAGTTGCCGCGCACGCACAGCAGGCGGTCACGCAACGGGTTGAGCAGAGCGATCACCTCTTTGGGTGCATACTGCGGCGGCAGGTCGTTGCGCGGGCCGTGATACAAAATATCCCCGAGTAACAAGAGGCGGTCGGCGTCTTCACGCTCGAACGCCGCAAGAAGCGCGCGGGCAAATCCCGCCGCGCCGTGAATATCCGAAGCGATCATCCATTTCATAGTTTACACATCCTTTTCTGTAGGACATTATAGCAAGTAAACAGTATCCCGTCAACTTGCAATTTTGCAGGAGATATGTTATGCTTACAAAGCCTAAAGGGAGGGAAACCGCTTCGGCGGTGGAAGAATACGGACCATGCCACATTAAGAAGGAGGTGTCGCCGTGCAAAGAACGCTTTCGGTGGTGCAATGCGCCTTGGCGGCGACATTGCTTACGGTATGTGCATGGCTTGTCGTGCCCGCCGCCGTTCCGTTTACGTTGCAGACGTTTGGGGTGTACCTTGTGCTGTTGCTGTTCGGCGGACGGTGCGGTGCGGTCACGGTGGCGGTGTATCTGTTGCTCGGTGCGGTCGGTCTGCCCGTGTTTGCGGGCGGTACGGGCGGTTTTTCGGTGCTGTGCGGCGTCACGGGCGGATATCTGTGGGGGTTTTTGCTCATGACACTTTTGTATTGGCTGTGCGACAAGCGCTCCGTCGCGTTTCGCGCGGCGGCGCTTGCGGCGGGGCAACTGTTGTGCTATGCGTTCGGTACGGTGTGGTTCTGCGTGCTGGCGGGCGACCGTTTGGGTGTGGCACTTCTAACCTGCGTGTTGCCGTTTTTGCTGCCGGACGCGGTGAAATTGGCGCTTGCGCTGTGGCTCGCACCGCGGTTGAAAAAAGCGGCAACGATGTAACCTTCATATTTTTTACACCTCATCCATATAGTGTAAGGAACACAGTATGGATGAGGTGTTGTTTATGAAGGGAGTCTTGGAGGAACGTGCGGTGGAACTCGGGGTATATATCATTGAAAATAACGCCACCGTGCGGGCGGCCGCCAAAAAGTTTCACATTAGCAAAAGCACCGTACATAAAGATGTCGCTTCCCGCCTGCGCACGTTAGATCCGCAGTTGTACGGACAGGTGCGCGCCGTATTGGAAGTCAATAAAGCACAGCGTCACATACGCGGCGGATTGGCAACCCGTGAAAAATATCAACACGATCGTTGAAAATGCTTGCAATCTGTGATTTTGGGTATTATAATAGGGGATGTAAAATAACAAAAAGGAGAAAACCAAATGATTACAAAAGACAGTTTGATCGGCGATATTTTGGATCAAGATCGCACGGTGGCGCCCTATTTCCTCGAAATGGGCATGCATTGCTTGGGTTGCCCTTCCGCCCGCAGCGAAACGGTGGAGCAGGCGTGTGAAGTGCACGGTGTGGATTGCGACGAGTTGGTGAAGAAGATCAACGCCCACATGGCGAAATAAAAAGAGAAGATCAGGGGGCAGACAGACCGTCTGCCCTCGTTTTCATAAAGAAAGGAGGGCACGGCATGAAGGAGTTGACGGTGCGCCTTGCGGCGGTGGCCGCGATGGTGCGGGACGGCGCGCGGGTAGCGGATATCGGCACCGATCACGCGCTGTTACCCGTGTGGTTGATAAAAGACGGACGATGCCCCTTTGCCGTGGCTTCGGATATCGGAGAAGGTCCTGCCGCATCGGCTCGCCGCACGGTGGCAGAGGCGGGGTTGGAATCCGCCGTTTCGGTGCGGGTGGGGGATGGGTTGGCCTCTGTCACACCGCATGAGGTGGAGGATATCGTGATTGCGGGCATGGGCGGTGAAACCATTGCGGACATCTTGGCTCACGCCCCGTGGACAAAGGATGCGCGATATCATTTCGTGTTGCAACCAATGTCCAAATCCGAACGGTTACGCACCTTTTTGGCAGAAAACGGCTACGCTGTGCAACGCGAGGAGATCGTGGCCGAAGGAGAACGGTTATATACGGTGTTTTCCGTCAGTTTCACGGGGGAGTGTAAAACGCTGACCTATTCCGAAGCAATTTTGGGCATGCCGCCCCGCACGGAAGATGGGATCCGTTACGTGAAAAAATTGGGGGGCAGAATCGCGGAACACTTGGCAGGACTGCCTAAAACAGATACGTATGCTCAAGGACGTGCCGATCTTACAACCGCGCAGGAAGCGGTTGCGGCATGGTTGAAAAACGGTTGAAAAGGTTAAATACTTTACAGAAAGGAGGCGGTGTGTATGGCGTTGGACGGTGCGTTTTTGGCATGTTTGCGGGAAGAGTTGATCGCGGCGTTGCCTGAAGCGCGGGTGGATAAGATCCACCAACCCTCAAAAGAAGAATTGGTTATCCACATGCGTCATCGCGGCGGAAGCGAACGGCTGTACCTTTCCGCACGGGCCAATTCCCCGCGGGTGCATTTTACTCATAACGCCCCCGAAAATCCCGCTTCGCCGCCGATGTTTTGTATGCTGTTGCGCAAGCGACTGACCGGTGGACGCTTGATCGCCGTTCGTCAAAACGGATGGGAGCGTGCTCTGTATTTCGATTTCGATTGCGTGAATGAACTGGGCGATATCGTGCGCTTGACGCTGGCGGTGGAGATCATGGGGCGTCACAGCAATATTATTTTGATTGATGAAAACGGTACGGTGATCGATGCCGTCAAGCGGGTAGATCCCGATATGTCCTCGGTGCGCCCCGTATTGCCGGGGCTTCGCTACGAATTGCCGCCTTGCCCTGCGGGGGTAATGGATCTGTCGCTGGCCGAACCATACGATATCACGGCGGCGGTTCGCCGTGCTCCTTCGCAACCGTTGCCGAAGGCGCTGCTTTCGGTGGTGCACGGTTTGTCGCCGCTGATGTGTCGTGAAGTGGCACATCAAGCACTTCGCGGCGGGGATAAGCGCTCGGACGAGTTGAGCGAGGATGAGGCCGAACGGTTGACTTATTATTTGAAACGTGTGAAGGAAACGGTGTTGACGGGCGCACGGCGTGTGCCGTATGCCTTGCGTGATCTGCAAGGCACACCGTTGGAATACAGCTTTGTGCCCATCACACAGTACGGACTCACCGCCGTTGGACGGGAAGAAGAATCTTTTTCCGCCTTGCTGGATGAGTTTTACAGCCAAAAGGACGCAGATGACCGCCGACGCCAACGAGCACAGGATATTTTGCGTGTGCTGACGAACGCATCCGATCGCACCGCCCGCAAGCTTGCAGCACAGCGGGAGGAATTGGCGCGTTCTGCCAAGCGGGAAGAAAGCCGTATTTGGGCGGATCTGATCAACGCCAATTTGTACGCCATCCCGAAAGGGGCGGCAAAAGCGGAATTGATAAATTATTACGATGAAAATTGCGCTACCGTGACGGTGCCGCTGGATCCCGCGCTGACCGCTGCGCAAAACGCGCAACGCTATTACAAAGCGTATCGCAAAGCGCAAACGGCAGAACGGATACTCACCGAACAGATTGCGGCGGGAGAGGAAGAGTTGGTGTATCTCGACAGCGTGTTTGACGCGCTGTCCCGTGCCGAAACCTTCCGTGAACTCGGGGAACTGCGGGAAGAACTCGCGGCGGGCGGTTATTTGAAACTGCCGCGTACCCGCCAAAAAACCCCTGCGGCGGAAGGCCCGTTACGCTTTCGATCGAGCGACGGATTCCTCATGTTGGTGGGGCGCAACAATCTGCAAAACGATCAGTTGACTTTGAAGACTGCGCGCGGCGGGGATTATTGGTTCCACGTGAAAGCGGCGTCGGGCTCGCACGTGATCGTGGTGGGCGAAGGGGTAACCCCGCCCGACACCACCTTGACCGAAGCGGCGGTGCTGGCAGCCACGCATTCCAAAGCGGCAGATTCGGCACAAGTGCCGGTAGATTACACCATGGCACGCAACGTGAAGAAACCGGGGGGTGCGAAACCCGGACGGGTGATCTACGTGGAGTATCAAACGGCGTATGTCACTCCCGACAAAACGCTGGCCGAACGTCTGCGGGAAAAGGGGTGAGGGGATGGAAATGAAGGTCATTGCCCATATCCGCACCGAATTTCCCGAAAAATTCGGTATTCCGCGGCAAAGCGGACTGGCGGCTACCCACGGTACGGTGGTATTTGTGCCGGAATACCGCAACGCGGATGCCTTGCGCGGATTGGAAGGGTTTTCCCACATCTGGCTGTTATGGGAATTTTCAAAATCGGTGCGGGAAGATTGGTCGCCCACCGTGCGGCCGCCGCGGCTCGGCGGGAATACTCGCATGGGAGTGTTTGCCACCCGTTCGCCGTTTCGCCCCAATCCCGTGGGGCTTTCGGCGGTGAAACTTGTTGCCGTTCGCCGCGATGCGCAACATGGCATGGTGTTGGACGTGGAAGGTGCGGATTTGATGGACGGCACCCCCATTTTTGATATCAAGCCGTATCTGCCGTTTGCGGACAGCCGTCCCGAAGCCACGGGCGGATTTGCCGATCCTGTGCGGGAACATCACCTTGCGGTTGATCTGCCCGAAACCATGGCGGCGGTGTTCACCCCCGCCGAACAGGATACCTTGCGTCAAATTTTAGCGCAAGACCCGCGTCCTTCCTATCAAGACGATCCCACGCGGGTGTACGGTATGGCGTTTGCAGGCCGTACCGTGCGCTTTTGTGTGGCGGAGGGCACGCTTACCGTGTGTGCGATTGAATAAATATTTGGATTACCCATAACCGAAATGCCGTATGGAAGTTTTCAAAAAGAGCAAAATAGGTGTAACAATACGACAGAAAAGCATGGGTGATTCAGTATGCGTAAAACGAAAATCGTGTGTACGATAGGGCCTGCCAGCGAAACCGAAGAGATATTGATCGGCCTTTGCAAAGCCGGCATGAACGTGGCGAGAATGAATTTTTCTCATAACACCCACGAAGATCATAAGCGACGGATCGATCTTGTAAAAAAAGTACGTGCGGATCTGCGAATGCCCGTTGCCGTTATGCTGGATACCAAAGGTCCGGAATACCGTATCAAAACCTTTGAAAAGCAAAAAGTCACCTTACACGAAGGGAATCACTTTACCTTCACCACGGAGGATATCCTCGGCGACGAAACCCGCGTGGCGGTGAGTTATCAAAACCTGCCGAACGAACTGTCGGTGGGGGATACCGTTCTGCTCAACAACGGGTTGCTGATCTTTGAAGTGGTGGGCATCGACGGCAAAGACATCGAATGCACCGTTGTGATCGGCGGCGAACTGTCCGACCGTAAGAGTATGAGTTTCCCCGGCAAAGTGATGCATCAGGAATACCTTTCCGAACAGGATAAACACGATATCGCGTTTGGCGTTCAAAACGGTGTGGATTACATCGCGTGTTCATTTGTGTCCCGAAAGCAAGATCTGCTCGATGTACGTGCGTATTTACAGGAAATCGGTGCCGATCATATCGAATTGATTGCCAAAATCGAAAATCAGTCGGGCTTTGACAATATCGAGGAGATCTGTGAAGCGTGTGACGGTGTCATGATCGCCCGCGGGGACATGGGGGTGGAGATCCCCTTTAAAATGCTCCCCGCCATTCAAAAGAAACTGATTACCACATGCCGTCTGCTCGGCAAGCGGGTGATCACCGCCACCGAAATGCTCGAATCCATGATTACCAATCCGCGCCCCACCCGTGCGGAAATATCTGACGTGGCCAACGCCGTGTACGACGGTACCGGTGCCATCATGCTTTCGGGGGAAACCGCCGCAGGCAAGTATCCCATCGAATCGGTGAAAACCATGGCGGAAATTGCCGAAACCACCGAAAGCAACATTCACTATAACAAGCGATTTCATAACGCCGAATTTGAAATTCGCAACGCCGTGGACGCCGTTTCGCATGCCGCCTGCGGTATGGCGATCGATCTGAATGCGAAGGCCATCGTGGCTTGTTCGCTTTCCGGCATGACGGCGCGCATGATATCCCGCTTCCGTTCACCTGTGCCGATTCTGGGGCTTACCACCGATGAATGCACCCGGCGCCGATTGGCGCTTTCGTGGGGGGTGATTCCCGTCATGTGCGAACGATTCACCTCCACCGACGTCCTGTTCTACACCGCGAAGAAAATCGCCGAACAGCAACTGGCGCTGAACAAAGGGGATAGGATCATCGTCACGGGCGGCGACACCAGCGGCGTGTCGGGCAACACCAGCTTGATTAAAATTGAAGAGATTTGACAAAAACCACAGAGGAACCACCTCTGTGGTTTTTTTAAAACAGCGCTTGACAAACCTGTCTATTTGTGATAGACTAAAACCGCAGTCTACAGGCGATAGACAAAAGGAGGCGTACATAATGGATACGACGAGGCTCGGAGTAGTGGAGGCACGGTTTGCGGATATTGTGTGGGAGAATGCACCGCTTTCCACCAAACAACTGGTCGCGCTGTGCGAGGAACGGTTGCAATGGAAACGCACCACGACTTATACGGTGTTGAAGAAACTGTGTGAACGCGGACTGTTTCGCACCGAAAACAGCACGGTGTCGGTGTGCGTGAGCAAAGAGGAATTTTACGCGATGCAAAGCGAAAAGTTTGTGGAAGACACCTTTGAAGGTTCACTTCCCGCCTTTATTGCCGCCTTCACCGCCCGAAAAAAACTGACCGCCGCTGAACGGGAAGAAATCCTTCGCATGATCGCGGCATACGGGGAGGGGCCGACATGAGCGATTGGTTTGTGAAATTGCTGAACATGAGCATCACGGCAGGATGGGTGGTGCTTGCGGTATTGGTGCTTCGCCTGTTGCTTAAACGTGCGCCGCGGTGGATCGCCTGCCTGTTGTGGGGCGCGGTGGCGTTTCGTCTGGTGTGTCCCGTATCGCTCAAAAGCGTGACAAGCCTGATTCCTTCAAAAGAGCCCATTCCGCAAGATATTGCACAGGCGGCCGTTCCCGAAATTCACACAGGGATCGAGGCAGTAAATTTCGCCGTGAATCCGTATTTGCAACAGAGTTTCACACCCGATCCCACCGCAAGTGTCAACCCGCTTCAGGTGTGGCTCACGGTGGCGGCATGGGTGTGGCTGTTCGGTATGTGTGTGATGCTCATATACGGCGCGGTGTCATTTTGGCGATTGAAGCGGCGGGTGAGAGTGTCACTCGCGGTGGGGGACGGAGTGCTTTTGTGTGATGATATTTCTTCTCCGTTTATTCTTGGCGTTATCCGTCCGCGCATCTGTTTGCCCGCGGGATTGGATGAAGAAACCGCCGCCGCGGTCATCGCCCACGAACGGGCGCATCTTACACGACGGGATCATTGGATCAAACCTTTCGGATTTTTGTTGCTGGCGGTGCATTGGTTTAACCCGCTGTTGTGGCTGGCCTATATTCTGCTTTGCCGCGACATCGAAGCCGCGTGTGACGAAAAGGTAGTTAAAACCATGGACGCGGCGGGGCGGCAAGCGTATTCCACCGCGTTGGTATGTTGCAGCAGCGAGCGCCGTTTTGTTGCCGCGTGTCCTTTGGCGTTCGGCGAAGTGGGGGTAAAGGCACGGGTGAAAGCGGTGCTGAATTACAAACGCCCCGCGTTTTGGATCCTGCTGGCGGCGGTGGTCGCCGTGATTGCGGTGGCGGTATGTTTTCTCACCGATCCGCGTGCCGAAACACCCGACGGCATCAACGAGCAAACAAGCGATGCCAGCCGCGACGGTGTGTCGCTCACGATTGTGGCGACCGATTTGGATTCGCTGGAGCCCACCATCACGGTGGAATGGAAAAACGGGTTGGAAGAGGAGATCTCTTACGGCGAGCCGTTTTACCTCTATCGTTGGGTGGATGGTGAATGGCAAAATTGTGCGATGACCGAACTTGTGTGGACGTTGCCTGCGTATATCATTCAGCCGGGAAAAACGTCCAAAAAAGTGTACAGCTTGGCAGGACAGTCGGTGGTGTTCCCGGGGGATTACCGCCTGGAAGCATCCTTCACCGTGGGCAATAAGAAGGAAACCGCGTGGGTGGAATTTAACCTCACCCGTGGCACGCGTTTTCACACCAAGGCAATCACTTTTAAGGCGGAAGATTTGTGGTATGTGGACACGCGCTTTTCCTTTTTGCAATACCCCTCGGGAGCACCGACGTGGCGGTTGGTGAACGGCCTTACACTCAATGAATTTTCATCCGATCGCGTGATACGTTTGATCGGAACGTTTGGGCGGACGATCTTGGATGAAGATACGTTTGATTCCCGTTTGGTCAATGCGAGTGCGTGGGAGGGAAACCCGCCCATGATCGAACAGATTCGCAAAAACAATAAAAATGCATGGCAATTGCAGGTGAACGGTGCGTTGTACCTGTTGTTGGAACAACAGGACGGTACGTTTTTGATGGGTGTAGGACGATACGGAGAACCCACGGGTACCGTTTCCAATTCCGATAATTCCTATATCCGTTGGCTGTATCGGTTAAAAACGGATAAAAATCCCATCAGTCTGTCGCAACCTGCGGTGGATGGGGCGGTGTTTTATTACAACGAAACCACGTTGGAACACGAAACACCCGCACTTGCGACGTACTACGCGATGCAGGATGAAGAATTGAGCGACCTTTGCACCGTGTTGCAAATGCAGGAGTGGGTGTACGACGGATTGGTGGATCGCGTGCGCTATCAATTGGACGGGCAGATGTACATCAATAATCAATGGTTGTATTTCGGTTACGAACAAAACGTAATGATGTACGGTGAATATATTGCCACTATGCCCGACGACGTGATGGCACGCTTGAAAGCGGCACAACAGAAAGCCGAGCCGTATACGGGCAGATAACAAAAGACCGAGAGTTCAAATAACTCTCGGTCTTTTTGTGTGGTTAGTTTTTACTCACGCGATCCAGCCAGATGGAAGCGATATCCAACGCTTCGTACAAACCGGCTTTTTCGCTCTTCTTGAGGAATCGCTCGTTCAAGGGCAGTTCCGGATCGGTTGCCATCATCTGCACCTGCACTTTTTTCGCCACCGTCAGATCTTTCACCGTATCGGTTGCCAAAATCTGCATCACAACCACATGCTCATCCGCCATATCGCCGTAATAGAGCGTGTTGCCGCTGCGCACCAACGGACGGCCTTTATACATCAAAACATTCTCGTTTTCCGCCATGGATTTACACTCACCTTTCTGTATCAATCGTCGAGATACGAGCGCACCAGAGCGCGCAACAGATCGTCGCGGTCGATCTTACGGATGAGGGTACGGGCGTTATTGTGTGTGGTGATGTAGGTGGGATCTTCCGACAAGATGTATCCGACCAACTGGTTGATAGGGTTGTATCCTTTCTCGCGCAGCGCGTCGTATACGATCGTCAGCACCTTTTTCATTTCGGCATCGTTATCACAGCCGATGGAAAACGTTTGGGTTCTGTCAAGCATTCCGTTAACCTCCGTTCCGTAGTTACAAGTCTATTATACGGTATCTCCGTGCAATTTGCAAGCCTTTAGGTGCGGAGAATACAGTCTTTTTCTTTTAAATTTTTGAAAATTTTGTTCAAAGCAGGCGAAATTTGTTCATCGCTCAGCGTTCCTTCGCTGCTGCGGAAGGTCAGGCTGAACGCTACGCTCTTTTTACCGGCTTCGATCTGTGTGCCTTTGTATACATCGAACAGCGTGACCGATTCAAGCAGTCGGCCGCCTGCTCGGCGGATGATATCCGCGATCTCGCCAACCGGCAGATCTTCGTCGCACAAAAGTGCCAAGTCACGTTCTACCGCAGGGAAGCGGGGCAGCGGCTGATAGCGCACCAACGGCTTTTCCGCCGCGAAGAGGGGGGCGAGTTCCAACTGTGCCACGTACACACGCACACCGAACCCGTATTTTTCCGCCACGTCGGGATGCAGTTCGCCGAACACACCCAACACGTCATCCCCCAACAACACCGCCGCCTGACGGCCGGGATGTAAGAACGGCTCGGTTGATGCGGTAAAGCGTGCGCGCGTGCCGCGGCACAGCAATTCAATGACACCCTTCATGGTGAAGAAATCTTCGCCTTCGCCGTAGAAGCCGAGCGACAGCGCGCGGCGCTCTTCGGGCTGCAGGGCGGCATCCTCGTTCGGAATGAACAGGCGCCCTGTTTCAAACAAACGGGCGGCTGCGTTTTTGCGGTTGCAGTTGGTGGAGAGCACCGTCAGCATCGAGGTGAACAGTTGCGAGCGCATCACGCCGAATTCCTCGCTCAACGGGTTGCGAAGTGCCACCACGTTGCGGCGGATATCGTCCTCGGCCAACAGCAGCGTATCGGCCGCCTTGCGGTTGATGAAGGAATAGGTGGTGATCTCGCGCACACCTTGTCCGATCAACAGCGCTTTGATGCGGTCGGTCTTGCGGCGTTCTTCCGTGAGCGTGCCGCGCAGCACCGCGCCTTTCATCGGCGTGCCGATGATGTGGTCATAACCGTAAATGCGCATCACTTCTTCCGCAATGTCCGCACGACCTTCAATGTCGTCGCGCGAGGAGGGGATGCGGCAGGTCAGTACACCGTTTTCTTCGGTGGTGGGAAGTGCCAAGCGGTTCAGAATATCTACCATCGTCGGGACAGGGATGGATACGCCGAGCAACGCTTCTACGTCCGCCGCGCAAACGGTGAGCACGCGTTCTTCGGGCAGGCCGTCGTTCAGATCGATCGTGCCGTCGATGATATCGCCCGCATCCAACTCGTCAATCAGTTGCAACGCGCGCTCCATTGCGTAAGCGGTGTTGTGGATATCCACGCCCTTTTCAAAACGGCCGCTGGATTCGGTATGAATACCAAGCGCACGGCCGGTGCGGCGCACGCTGTCACGGCGGAATTTCGCCGCTTCAAAGAACAGGGCGGTGGTGTCCTCTTCGATTTCGCTTTCTTGGCCGCCCATGATCCCCGCAATGCAAGAGGGATTTTCTGCATCGCAGATCACCAACATATCGTCGGTCAAGTTGTGTTCTTTGCCGTCCAGCGTGGTGATGGTTTCACCCACCGCGGCACGGCGCACGATAATTTGTGCACCCTTCACATCTGCCAGATCAAATGCGTGCATCGGCTGTCCCGTTTCGAGCATCACAAAGTTGGTGATATCCACGATGTTGTTGATGGGACGCATGCCCGCCGATTTGAGGCATTGTTGCATCCAATCGGGGGAGGGGGCCACGCGCAGGTTTTTCACAACGCGGCCGAGATAACGCGGGCAAAGGTCAAAGTCGCGCACTTCCACCGCAATGTGCTCGTGCACGTCGCCGCCCACCGTTTTGTAGGTCGGCACGGGACGCTTCAACTCTTTGTTCAGTACCACCGCCACTTCGCGGGCGAGTCCCAACACGCTTTGACAGTCGGGGCGGTTTGCCAACACCGAAAAGTCGATGATAACGTCGTTCAAGTGCAGGATCTCACGCATATCGGTGCCGGGGGCGGCTTCATCCTTCAAGATAAGGATACCGTTCACTTCGGCACCGGGATAGTCGCTTTCTTTCAAGCACAGTTCCTCGCCGGAACAAAGCATGCCGTTGGAAGGCACACCGCGCAATTTGCCTTTTTTGATATGCACGCCGCAAGGCAGATCCGAATCGTGCAACGCGGCGGGAACAAGTGCCCCTTCAAACACGTTTTGCGCACCCGTGACGATCTGCACCAACTCGTCGTCGCCCACGTCCATCTGACAAATCTGCAGATGGTCGGAATCGGGGTGCTTTTCCAATTTTACCAGACGGGCGGCCACCACATTGCGCATGGTATCCGCAAGATCTTCCACGCCGTCCACTTCAAACCCTGCCATCGTCATGCGGCGGCACAGTTCTTCGGTGGTCACATCAATATCCACATAGCGTTTCAGCCAATTCAGCGATACTTTCATTGTGAAAACACTCCTTTCCCTTAAAACTGGTTCAAGAACCGCAAATCGTTTTCAAACAGCAGACGAATGTCGCTGATCTTGTGACGGGTGGTGGTCAAACGGTCAAGACCGATCCCAAACGCAAAGCCCGAATATTCTTCGGGATCAATACCGCAACCCGCGAGCACACGGGGATGCACCATACCCGCACCCAAAATTTCGATCCAGCCGCTGCCTTTGCACACACGGCAACCCTTACCGCCGCATTCAGGGCAGGACACGTCCACTTCCACGCTGGGTTCGGTGAAGGGGAAGAAGGAGGGACGAAACCGCACTTCGGTGCCTTCGCCGTACATTTCGTGAGCGAACTGTTCGAGCACGCCTTTCAGATCGCACAGCGTGATTCCCTTGTCCACCACCAGGCCTTCCACCTGATGGAACACAGGGGAGTGGGTGGCACCCACTTCGTCCGCACGGTACACACGGCCGGGACACACAATGCGGATGGGAGGTGTGCGATTTTCCATCGTGCGGATCTGTGCCGCCGAGGTCTGGGTGCGAAGCAGGAGGTTGTCGGTGAGATAGAAGGTATCCTGCATGTCGCGGGCGGGGTGATCCGCCGGCACGTTCAGCGCTTCAAAGTTGTAGTAATCGGTTTCCACTTCGGGGCCGTCCACCACGTCGAATCCCATCGAACGAAAAATGTCGATCAGGTCGTTCAGCACCGCGTTCAGCGGGTGCAAGCCGCCCACAGGTGCGGCCTTGCCCGGCATGGTGACGTCCAACCGTTCGTCCAGCAACTGCTGTGCGCGGGCGGCGGCCAGAATTTCCGCTTCACGGACAGCCAGCGCATCCTCCACCTGCTTTTTGGTGGCGTTGATCGCTTGTCCCATGGCGGGGCGCTCTTCGGCGGGCAGAGTGCCGAGCGAACGGAGCAGTTCGGTGAACACGCTCTTCTTGCCCAGATATTTCACGCGGAAATCTTCCAGTTCCCGTGCGTTGGCAAGCGTCGGCAATGCGGCCGAAGCTTCTGCATACAGGGCTTGCAGTTTTTCTTTCATGTTGTTCCTTCCTTTCGTGCGCGGAAAATAAAAAGACCTCGTCCCTCCACGGGACGAAGTCGAAACTCCGCGGTACCACCCTTGGTTTTTGCATGAAGCAAACACTCCATCGGCCGTTAACGGTGCCCGCCGTTGCCGCCTACTCTTTCGTTCAGCGACACCACTCCGAAGTGAACTTCCGCACCGAACCCTGCCGAGTCGCTTTCAGCCGTGACGACTCTCTCTGTGTGGTGAGTATGGGTGCGTACTCTCTTCATCATTGTGTTTATACCCGATTACTATACCACATCTTTCACCCGATTGCAAGTGGAAATTTTACATAACCGCACAGAATTTTGCACAATCATGCATATACGTATGTTTTTGCTTGACGAGGTGCAGGTAAACTGGTAAGATGAGCGCAAAAGGAGAGGATAGCCGTGAGAGAATTGCATTTGATTCCGCAACCGAAGTCCGTCACCCTGTACGAAGGGGTGTATCGTCCGTGTCAAACGGGGTATATTGCGTTGGATTCCCGCTTGTTATACGACGCGATCGTGATTGCCCGCAAGGCGCATTTTTCTGCGTGTGAACTGCTGATCGGGCGGTATTCCGATGCGCCCGTTATTGCTTTTGAACAGGATGAAAATGTTCATAAGGAAGGATACGTGCTCACGGTGGGGGCGAATGGTATTGCCATCCGCTACAGCGCGCCGCAAGGCGCGTTTTACGGGTTCATGACACTTAACCAGCTGATGGATTGTGCCGAAGACGGGGCAATTCCTTGCTGTATGATCGAAGATGAGCCGATTCTGCCCGTGCGCGGCTATATGTTGGATATTTCTCGCAACAAGGTGCCGAAAACGGAAGAGATTTTCCGCTTGGTAGATAAACTTGCGGCACTCAAGATCAACCACATGGAAATGTACATGGAGTGGGTGCCGTTTAAATATCCGTCATTCCCGCAGATGTGGCAAGGGCGCGATCTGATGTGCGGCGAGGATATCTTGGCGATCGATTGCTATTGCCGCGACCGTTTCATTGAACTGGTACCCAACCAAAACAACTTTGGTCACATGGATGCATGGCTGAAAAAGGAGTTCAATCACTTGGCTGAATGCCCCGACGGGTTTGAACTGGGCGGCGGCATCTCACGGCCGCGTTGCCTCGATCCGTTCGATCCGGGAAGTGAGAAACTCATCACCCAACTGGCAGACGACCTGCTCCCGTATTTTTCGTCGGATAAATACAATATCTGCTGTGACGAAACGCTGGAACTCGGCAAGGGCAAAAGCCGCGAGGCGGTGGAAAAGCACGGCTTGGGACGGGTGTACACCGACTTTTTGAAGAAGGTCATTGCCATTGCACAATCACGCGGCAAAACCCCGCTGTTCTGGGACGACGTGATTCGCGACTTCCCCGAAATGCTCTGCGAACTGCCCAAAGACGCCGTCGTGTTGGAATGGGGATACGGTCCCGACAGTCCGTTGGAAGAGAATTGCAAAATGCTTCATGACCTCGGCGTGCAGTTTTACCTCTGTCCCGGTATCAACGGCTGGAACTCGTTTTTGAGTAAGGCAGATTATATGCTCGGCAACATCCGCACGGCTGGTCTGCGCGCGGTGCAGTACGGCGCGCAAGGGGTGCTGAATACCGACTGGGGCGACGGCGGTCATCTCAATTTCATCAGCACCAGTTACGTGGGTATTGCGTGGGGGGCGGCTATGTCTTGGCGCCCCGCGGAAAACAAGGATATCGATCTTGCCGCCGCGGTGGATACCCATGTGTATCACGATCGCGCCGGAAAGGCTACGGACTTTACACTTAAAGCAGGACATTTCTTCCTGTTGGAAGGCGAACAACCGCAGGATAATACCACGCTTACGCATCGGTTTATGATGACGGGGCTTAAGTGGCGCCACCTGTGTAAAGGTCTTGCCCCTGCCGCGTTTGACAATTTGACCGCATATTTTGAAAGTTTGCGTCCGCTGGCCGAGGGGATGGACATTCCCACCGACGAAGGCGAACTTATCAAGCGAGAATTTCTCCTTTCGCTGGATGCGTGTGTGTTGCTTCAAAACGTGGGCCGCTTCTACGTTGCGCTGCACACCGAGGATGCCGCCCTGCGCCGTGAGGCGCTCGAAGCGCTGAAAGAGGGGATTCCCTCCATCGTCGAACGCACCGAAGAACTGTGGCTTATCCGCAATCGCCGTTCGTATCTTGCAGAATCGGTCGAGCCGTGGAAAGATCTTTTGGATGACGTCGAAAAGGAACTGAAAGCGGTGTAATCTCCCACTTGACGAAGCGGAAAAAAACGTGTACAATAAAAACAGCCGCAAGGCGAATATATACTATACGGAGAATAGGACTATGAGTGAGTGGGAAGAGATCGAACTGACCGACGAAGAATTCGGCCCAGATCTGGTCACGGTGGAAGATGAAGACGGCGTGACGCATACGTTTGAAAAACTGGATGCAATCGAAACGGATAGAGGCCGCTACGTGGCGCTGTTGCCGTTTTATGAAGATCCGACGGAAATGCTTCAGGATGATGGGGAACTGATTATTTTGGAAGTGCAGGAGGATGGCGACGGCAATATGCTCGTGCCGATCGAAGATGACGATCTGTTTGATGAGATCGCGGATATCTTTGAGGAACGTCTGTCGGAATTCTACGAGATCGATTCGCAATAAACTGAGAACATCCTGCCCGATACGCGGACCGGTGTCTATTAACCCTACTACATTTAGAACAAGGGAGCCTCGGCTCCGCGGTCGGATTGCAGACCTCCCGATCTCGGTCGGACGAAGGGAGCGTGAACACCGTGGGCGGCAACCCACCTGCTGACGTTAGTAGCAGGTTAAAGCGGACACCATTACGGTCGGGCGGGGCAATCGGCAAACAAAAACAGGCTGTGACGCATTGTCACAGCCTGTTTTTTGTGTTCGGATCAAGCGAATCTGTTATTCTTCCTTTTTTCGGTGTTTCGTGGGAGAGATACCGAAGTGGTGTTTAAACAGAGTGTATGCGTATGACGGGCTGTTAAAGCCGCACATATAGTAGAGATCCAACACGGGAATATCGCTGTTGATAAGCGAGTTTGCCAAATAGTTCAGTCGCAGGTCGTTCACGTATTCCGAATAGGATTTGTTAAAATACTTCTGCAGCGAACGGCAAAGATGCTCGCGGGTTTTGCCGGACAGCGTTACCGCGTGGTTTTGATCCTGCGAAAAATTCTCCACTTTATGCATGGCAATATCGAACTCACGCAACCAGACGGGAAGGGTGTTGTTCTGTCCGTAATCAATGAAAAAGCGGGTGAAAATGCGAAAAAGGAAGATGCGCCCCTGACACTTGCGTTTGGCGATATCCGCACGGTCAATGGCGTTAAGTTGGTTGATGTGTTTGAGCATCCATTCTACATCCGATTCATCCAGTTTGACCTGCGGCGGAACCTCGGCATTCAACAGAAAGGCGTTGTTGAATCCGTCGGACAGGTAGGAGAAGAGTTGTTGCAGAATATCTTCTGAAAAGGCCAGATTCAAAAACGATTGCTCACGGCGCAGACTATCGGTCAAATGATGGAAGTCATCCTTACGGATAAACAAAAGATCGCCGCGATTGAGTGTTTGATGTATACCGTTGACTTCGTGGCGAAGCCCGTCGGATAACACCAAATACAATTCGTAAAAATCGTGGTAGTGCGGATTTCCATCCTCTTCCTTCAACAGTACCAGACGAAAACGATACCCGACTTCGGCATCCAAAAAGCGTTCATCCAAACGCAACCTTTTCATCATCGTCACCTCGTTTCGTGTGAGTAGAGTATACTATCGGCAGACAATACTTGTCAACCATTTTTTAGGCCACAATGTTCGGAAAAATCACAATAGTGAACATGAAATCACAATACAGGGTGAAATGGTGTGGGGGGAGTGATATGCTTAGCGTAGGAGTTTTATTTTATGCGAAAGGAAGAGAAACCATGACAAAACGCATTTTTTCAATCATTTTCAGCTTGGTGTTGCTGTTGACCTGCTTTAGCGGATTGACGTTGGCGGCACAAGCGGATACCGGTGATTACGCGTACTACGATTTTGCCACCAATGCGAGTTTCGGTATGTCCTACAAGTCAACAAGCGAGACGAACTACACCTACTTTGTGATGAGCAGCGCGTTTATGAACCCTGCAAGCGCAACGGCGGCTGTCCGTGTGATCATGAAGGAAGGGTACACCGCAACCGAGTTGACCTTCTCCTACAACCGTATTGTGACAGCGACCAACAACAAGTGGGGAAATGTCACAACCCCTGTTACAGGCAGCGATATGGTGTTTGAATACACGGACGTGCAATTCAACCACGCCCTGAATTCCGCTACCGACTTCCGTTTTGCGGGCAGCCTGGCAACGGTAAAGGAGCAGATCGCCCGTGTGGAGATCCACGTGAAGGGTGTCGGCACCTGTCAGCATCCGATCACCACCTTGAAAAATGGTGTGAACCCCACGTTTGAAGCCGAAGGCTACGAAGGCGACATCTATTGCAAGTGGTGCGACACTTATCTCGGCGAAGGGGATTCCATCCCGAAACTGATTCCGTATGCCAAGCTCGATTTCACCGATCCCGACGGTGCTGTGCTGACCAATGTGAAGGAGCTTGCTGT
>JAZSHJ010000053.1:0-16555 GCA_045533175.1 Acutalibacteraceae bacterium | reverse complement strand
CGATGAAGAGTGAAGAAAGCATACAGTCCGTTCGTCGGACTGTACCTCAAACAGAAACGAGATAAAAGATCGGTTTGAGGAGTCGGTCGTGAATACGTTGATTACACTGTGACCAGATCGGAAAGGAATGAGTCCCGTGATTCGGGTGTAAGCGAATCTTGAGAGCAGAGGACATCCAACGTAAACGTAACTGCGTGAAAGGAATGAGTCCCGTGTTCCGGGTGTAACGCAAATTCTGTCTGCAATGGCCACCCAACGCAAACATGAAAGGATATGAATCCCGTGTATTGAGTACACATCGTTTCAGCCGACGGCAATCACAGGCAATCGCAACATCACGTGACCAACCCCACGAGCGAGGATCTCGAGAGCAAATGCTCTGCGAAATGACGGTTACGAAGTGCACGTGCGAGAAAGCCCGCTTCGGCACATAGGATGTCGAGGTTGACGCACAGCGGGTAACAAAGGACCCCGCTACATTTACACATAGAACGTCGGTGAAATGTCATTCGTAAACAAACCATTTTTCATAATGTCAAAAAAGAACGGTGCTTTCAAAGAAAGCACCGTTTTCTTATGCTTTTTTATAGATCACCGTGCGCCCTTGTTTGCCGCAACGGACGATCGTGCCGCTTTCCTCCAAAAAGCGGGTGGCGCGCCACAAGGTGCGACCGCGCCGCCCAAGCGCTTTTTGCAAAACGGCGGCGGTGAATTCCTCCGGCAAAGGGGGCAACAACCCCGCCACGTCGGCAAAGCCGCGCAACACCCTATCCTCCGTCACCGCCAGAGGGCGGCGATCCGCACGGTGCGCGCCGCGTTTTCCGTCGTTTCCCCATCCGTCTTGCAGGCGGTATTCTTCCAGATCCACAAACAAAAGACGCACCGTTAAAGGATAGGCGGTTTCCTCTCGCCAGAAGTCGGCGATCCAAAACAGTTCGGACAACACATCCCACGGCTTGCCCGTTTTGGGAGAACGATGCAGTTCCCCGCTTTCTCCCGTGGCGGGATCGATCCACGCTACCCATTTGCGGTGCGGTACGGGCACCACCACCGTCACGGGATAGTGTGCAAGCAAGGCGGCAAGTTTTTTCTTCAGCGGATACAGTCCCACCGTTTGCACCTCGGTGACTTCCGTTCCGTCAAAAATATCCGCCACGCATCCTTCCACCGCCACTTCGTGAAACTCCTCGTTCGGTTGCAACCAACATTTCAGCGTACCGTGCAAGGTGCGTTCGGAAAGCGTGCCGATACCGCCGCCCGCCATCCGCGCCGAGGCGGCTTCAAATGCCGCTGCCATGCTTTTTTCCTGTTCCACGTTACACCTCAACTCGTCCCACAAAACAGCGAGTGTCCCCCACACGCGCTTCCACGTAGTGCGCGTTGTCTTTCGCACCGTAATACAGCGTGAGTGTATCTCCCTCGCGCGCTTCGGTCATGTACTGAAGGGCATAACGTTGCGGTGGTTGTTCCCGCACCGCGGCGGGCAAAAAATCGCACAGCAGATCGGCGTATACCGTATTGTTCAGGTGACGGTTAAAATCCACCGCGGAATCCCGCACCGTCCATTCCCCCACCACCGTCAGCGGCGGCACATCTTTGAGGGCGGGCGGCAAGGGACACGCCGTTTCCTGCACCGCGGTGGGCAAAGTACTCATATCCACCACCGTCGGGCGGCACAGCCGATGGGTGTGAATATCCACCAGCGCAAAACTCGCCATGCTTTCGGTAAGCGTTTCGCCCGCAGCAGACAGCAACCGGTATCCGCGAAAAAATTGCACGCCTTGAATACGATCGCTCCACGTTTGCATGGTGACCTGTTCCCCGTGACGCGGCAGGCGGTGAATCTCCCCGCACCCGCGCGCCAACACGAAGGCCACCCCTTTTTGCGCCAAGGAATCCCAATCCAAACCATAGCGTTTTGTCTGCTGTTCTCCCACCTCTTGTTGCCAACGCAACAGCGCCGATACCCGCAGCAACCCGTTCGCCGCCGTGTCATACGTCGGCACCGTCATTGATAAAGAATAGGTTTCCAAAGCCACCATGATGCACCC
This sequence comes from Acutalibacteraceae bacterium, assembly GCA_045533175.1. Lineage (GTDB taxonomy): Bacteria > Bacillota > Clostridia > Oscillospirales > Acutalibacteraceae > SIG588. The sequence goes on along the minus strand of JAZSHJ010000053.1, from coordinate 14,504 downwards.
TCTTTTTGTAATAACATCTTTAATATATACGAAATGTATATATTTACAAAAATCTACCCCCGTTATGCAACGCACGGGCGGAAGAGAGCCTTCCGCCCGTTGTCGGGGTGTTGTTTTACCTTACTCTTCGGTCGGCACCAAGCGATTCGCCAGATCTTTCAGATCCTCTTCGCTGTAAAACTCCAGTTGCAGGATGCCGCCTCTTTTTCCTTCCACCACCTGCACGCGGCGGCCGAGATGTTCGGTCAGCGCCAATTCCACTTCGCTGTAAAAACTGTTTTTGGCAAAAGCGGTGACAGGTGTTTCTTTCTTTTCTTTTTTCGCGTTCTTCGCCATACGTTCCAAATCACGCACCGAAAGGCCTTTGGCCACCGCTTCTTCGGCCGCGGCCGTCTGCTCGGCTTCGGTTTCAAACGCCAACACCGTGCGCGCCGCACCAGCAGATAGTTTGCCGCTTTCCACCAACCCCGCCACCGAGGTGGGCAGGTTCAACAGACGCAACGCGTTCGCCACCGCAGGGCGGGATTTGTTCACCACGCGGGCGGTTTCCTCTTGCGTGAGGGCATAGGTTTCCATCAACGTGCGATAGCCGTTCGCTTCTTCCATCGGATTCAAATCTTCACGTTGCAAATTTTCAATCAAGGCCAGTTGTGCCGCTTCTTTATCGGTCATTTCCCGCACCGTCACCGGCACTTCGCTGAGTCCCGCCTGCCGCGACGCACGCCAGCGGCGTTCGCCCGCCACCAGTTGATAGGTGCCGTCTGCCAGCGGCCGCACCAACAGCGGCTGAATCACGCCGTGCTGCGCAATGGATTCTGCCAATTCCGCCAGCGCGTCCTCATCAAACTGCTTGCGCGGCTGTGCGCGGTTGGGAACGATCTCGCTGAGTCGCAGCGTGACGACCTTTCCCTGTTCCTCTGCGCTGTTTTCCAAAAACAAGGCATCCAAGCCTTTTCCGAGTCCGCCTTTTTTGGCCGCCATCAGAACGCGCCTCCTTTGTTTTTCTTAATCAATTCTTCCGCCAACGCGGCATACGCTTTTGCGCCTTTGGATCCGCGATCGTAATGGTTGATAGGTTGGCCGTAACTCGGCGCTTCCGACAACCGCACGCTGCGCGGAATGGGGGTGCCGAACACCTTGCGCGGGAAGAACTTTTTCACTTCCGCCACCACCTGCTGGGTGAGGTTCAACCGCCCGTCGTACATGGTGAGCACCACGCCTTCCAGATCCAATGCGGGATTGTACAGACGCTTCACCTGCCGCACCGTTGCCATCAACTGGGACATGCCGTCCAGCGCATAATATTCGCATTGCAGCGGCACCATGAAGGTATCGGCCGCACACAGCGCATTCAAGCTGAGAAGCCCGAGCGAGGGCGGACAATCGATAAAAATAAAATCATACTGTTCCCGCACCGCCGCCAACGCCGCTTTCAGACGATTCTCGCGGCGGGTGGCATCCACCAGCTCAATTTCCGCACCCGCCAGACGCGTGGAACACGGAATGACCGACAGGTTGGCAAAGACTGTTTTGACCACCGCGTTTTCGGGCGCGACTTCGCCGATCAACAGCTCATACGTGGATGCCGCCGCCTGTCGCTTATCCACACCCACGCCGCTGGTCGCGTTGCCTTGCGGGTCCAAGTCCACAAGCAAGCAGGTCTGCCCTGCGGCCGCCACCGCCGCCGCCAGGTTTACCGCCGTGGTGGTCTTGCCCACGCCGCCTTTTTGATTAAATACCGCGATGATCTTCCCCATGGTCGGTACTCCTTCTCTGTTACTCATATAAAGTCAGTATATCACATGTCCCCGTCCGTTGCAAGTCTTTTTGCGTGGTTTTTTCGGGGGTATATTTTTGCAAATAAATACAGTTTGTATAATTTTTCTTGAATATAACAAAACCCGACCAAATCCTGTGGATTCGGTCGGGTGAATGCAGTCAAACTCAGAACGGAAGAATCGCGCCGCCCTGCAGCGAGCTCTTCTTGAGCGTTTCGGCCAAGCGGATACTTTCGGCCGCGCTTGCGGGTGTGTTACGGGTATTCTCGCCCCCGTTGACGTGCAGATCGGTGATGTATTCGATCTCTTTCATGTACATGTCGTCGCCGGCAATTTCGGGGCGGAACGGTTCGCCCTCGTACGGATACACCGTGACAACGCCGCCCGCCAGTTCGATGGTGGCTTTCTCAAGCGAAACAGTATACTCCGCCTTGAACGGCATGTTCACCTGGTCCCAACGACCCTCAGCGAACACGCTCATGCCGTCGTAATCCATACGGGAAATGGCAAACGCATCTTCGGTGATCTGATGGCCGCCCGCCACGCAGGAAACCGCTTTGGGTTCGCCGAACAGGAAGCGGATGATATCCAGATCGTGCACGTGCAGATCAAAGATCACGCCACCCGAACGGGAGGGATCCATAAACCAGTTGTCCCACCCCCACGTCGGCGGAGCGCTCAGGCGGCGGAAGGTCGCACCCGTCACCTTGCCGTAGGTGCCCGCTTCGATCACCTCTTTGGCATAGAGATACTGCGGGGAGAAACGCAGGCATTGACCGATCATCAAACGACCGTCGGCCGCGGAAACCATTTCTTGACAATCCTCATACGACAGCGCCATCGGCTTTTCGCTGAGCACCAAATATCCGCGACCGAACAGTTCCAGCGCGTATTTTTTGTGCAGATAGGTGGGCACACAGATGTCGATAAAATCGATCTCTTCGTTTTGAAGCATCTCTTCCAGATCGGTGTAGGTGTGCAGATCGCTGAATCCGTCGCTGTTGCCGTCGCCGATGTTCAACTGCACCCCTTCGGTGAACGCTTCGGGGCGAATATCGCACGCCGCCACCAACTCCACCTTGCCCATTTCTGCCAAGGCTTTGTATGCCGGCAGATGTGCACCTTTAACGATACCGCCGAAACCGAGCAAAGCTGCTTTAATCATAGTGTTTTCCTCCAATTAAGATCTTTTTCTTATTATATCTTCTTCAACCGCGTTTGTAAAGGGAAACTTACGCATTAAACGGAATAACGAAAACTCCTTCGCCCGCACCGAGGCGGATACAGAACGTTCCGTTCTCCAACGGGGCGGTAAATTCCCGCCCCGTTGCGCCAATACTGCACGTGGGTGGCATCCGCAAACCGCAGTTTCAGTTCGTTCCACTCGTAAAAATACGGGTTGGGGGCATTCACCGCCCAGTAGCCATACCGCCCGTCCTCGGGGTTTTCAAAGCAACCCACCAACGCATCCCGCGTGGCTTTCACGTCCAGCAAGCAACCGTCGGTGTAATTCGTTTTTCCGTGCTGTGCCATATCGTTCTCTCACTTTGCCTTGCTTTAATTGCAGTATATCACAGATCACAGACGAGTGCAAGAAAAAGCGCTGCTTTCGGATACAGATAATAGATAGGATACTATAGATAGGATACTGATAATAAAGATAATAGATAATAGAGAATAGTTGAAGCGGCGCTGCGGTGAAAGCCTCTATTATCTATTCAATATTATCTATTATCTCTTCTCTTAGGCGAGATCCTTCTCGCCGCTTCTTGGCGCCCCCTGCGCGAATCGAACGCACAACTACCCCTTAGGAGGGGGTTATTATATCCATTTAACTAAGGAGGCCTGTCGGAAAATACGCTATGTATTGTACACCATTCCCCCTTTTATGTCAATATATTCCGTTATATTCAAAATTTTCCGTTGCGTTTTGTTGTAACTTCGTGTATAATGGGAACATATTAAGCAAGAAAGGATGTCCTCATTATGAAAAGACGCATTTTGTGTGCGCTGTTGGTTGCCGTGTTGGCGGTGTGTGCGCTGGGCGGTTGCGGCAAAGCCCCTGCTGCAAGCGATCCCACCACCACCACTACGACCGAAAGCGTAACCACCACCACTCCCACCACGACTACCATTGTTACCACCCTGCCTACCAATTCCAACCTTCCCGAAGAGGATCCCGCGCTGTATAACCGCCTGACGGGCGAATACGACAACGCAGCAGGCGGCAATTCTCGTCCGGTTGCCATTATGGTGGCGAACGATAAAGGCTATGCGCGCCCGCAGGTTGGCCTTTCCCAGGCAGATCTGTTTATTGAAGCAGAAACCGAAGGCGGCTATCCCCGTATTATGGCGGTGTTCAGCGATGCCACTCGCGTACCTGCACAGGTTGCTCCCGTCCGTTCCGCCCGCACCCATTTTGTGAAGTTGGCGCAGTCGCTGGATGCCATTTACATTCACGCAGGCGGCTCCACCGGCGCGGATGCGCTGTTGAGCGAACTGACAAGCGCCGGTAAGATCGACCGTTTGAATGCACTCAGCAGCAGCGGCAACGCGTTCTGGCGCGATCAGGCGTTGCTTGCCTCCCGCGATTATGAGCACAGCCTGTCCACCGGCGGCCAGGGAATGCTCGACCGCATTGCCGACAAAAACATCCGCACCACTTCCGACAAAGCCCCCTTCACCTTTGGCAAAACGGCTACGGGCGGTGTTTGCAACAAGGTGACGGTGAAACTCAGCGGCGCGGAAACCTTCTCCTTTGCTTACGATACCGAAAGCATGAAATACACCAAGTATTTGAGCAACGGCAACCCCCATGCGGACACCGAAGGCAACGCCATTGAGGTGACCAACGTGCTCGTGATGTACGACAACCGCTATGCCGAAAGCTCAAAACACGTCAGTTTTGAGCTGAACAGCGGCAATGCGGTGCTGTGCAGCGGCGGTACGGCCCGCAATATTCAATGGACCCGCACCGAAAACGGTCTGTCCTTCACCGAAAACGGCGGCGCGGCCACTTTCCTGCCGGGTAAGACCTATATTTGCTTGGTTTCGGATCTCTACAAAGACGGCACCATCATCGAATAAGTTTCACGTGAAACAAAGCGGAGAAATCGGTTGATTTCTCCGCTTTTTGTTTTATTTTGCCACCCGCACCAAAAACTCAATGTACTCTGCGGTTTCGGTTTTGGATACGCTGGCCGACACACCCGACCGTTTCATGGTATCCACCGCGTGGCGCACCGTGTTCACAAACAATCGCACATCCCGTATCGGCGCGGTTCGCGGCGGCGGTGCGGGCGCTTGGTTTTGCGCGGCAATCAATCGTTCGGTAGCCGCTACCGTAAGTCCGCCCGCCACCACACGTCGCAGAATCTCCATACGCTGTGCGGCGTCCTCCACCGCCAGCAATGCGCGGGCGTGCCGTTCGGACAGTTCGTTTTGAACAATACACGCGCGTTCTTCCTCGCCCAACCGCAACAGGCGCAATCGGTTGGCCACAGCAGACTGCGAACAGCCAAGGCGTGTGGCCGCCTCTTCTTGGGTTAACCCGTACACCGCGATCAAACGGCGGATACCTTCGGCGGTTTCAAAGCAGTTCATATCCTGCCGTTGCAGGTTTTCAATAAGCGACAGCACCGCACGGTCACGATCGTCGGCTTTCACCACAACACACGGAACAGCGCTCATCCCCAGCATTTTTGCCGCCCGCAACCGTCGTTCCCCCGCAATCAACATGGGTTTGCCGCCCACAAACGCAATGGACAGCGGATTCAGAAGGCCGTTTTCCCCGATGCTTTGTGCCAAACTCGCAAGTTCGGTATAGGAGAACACGCGGCGCGGTTGATCGGGATTGGGCAAGATGTCCTCCACCGGCACGGTCAGCACCCGCCCTTCCACGGCATAGGGCGGCTCGGTCTTTTTCCACTTCATAGCGTTTTCACTCCCAAAACTAAAAAACTCCGTTCCCGAGTATCAGCATACCACACGGGAACGGAGTTTTTTGTCGTTTTTACAGCGGAGTGGCTTTTTTTGCATTCGGACGCGGATATTTCGGCGACGTGGCGGCGATTTTCTCCACCACCACGATGTGACGCTCAGACGTACCGCCCTCGGCCGCGGGATTCGGCAGATCCACCGACAACCCTTTTCCGAAACGACCGCCCAGTTTTTGCACGGCACGGGCCGCCTCTTCACATTCGCGCGGGGCATCGGGGCCTTTCAGCGCCAAAAAGCGGCCGCCCACCTTCACAAACGGCAGGCACAACTCACTCAGCACCGGCAATCCTGCCACCGCACGGGCGGTAGCCACGTCAAACGTTTCGCGCAAGGCGGGGTTTCGGCCGCCCTCTTCGGCGCGAGCGTGTACCCGTACCGCCTGTACGTCCACCGCACGGCAGACCTCTTCCAGAAAGTTCAACCGCTTATTCAAGCTGTCCAACAAGGTGAGATGCATATCGCCGCGCAGAATTGCCAACGGCACGCCGGGAAACCCCGCGCCCGTGCCCACGTCGATCAGCGAAAACGCTCCTTGCGGCAACAGCGGGGCGGCCGCAAGCGAATCCGCAAAATGCTTAAGCACGATTCCTTCGGGATCGGTAATGGCGGTGAGATTCATCCGTTCATTCCATTCCGCCAACAGACACGCATACACGTCCAACCGTTCGGCGGCGGCATCGTCCACCGTTACACCAAAGGCGGCGGCGCTTTCTTTCAGCAACACGCGATCGATCACAGCGCCTCCTCCTTTCCGAGCCAGATGATAAGCACCGCCACGTCGGCAGGGCTCACCCCGCTGATGCGGGAAGCCTGTCCCAAACTGCGGGGACGCACGCGGTTCAGTTTCTCCACCGCTTCCAGACGCAAGCCTGTCACGGCGGCATAATCCATGTTTTCGGGCAACACGCGCCCCTCCAAGCGGCGCATCTCGTCGATAGCCGCCTGTTGACGGCGCAAATACCCTTCGTAGCGGATCTCCACCTCCAACTGTTCGCGCACCAACGGATCCAGCGGCGGGCGGGTGGTATCCACCGCCGTGAGCGCTTCGTAATCCAGTTGCGGGCGACGCATCAGTTCGATCAACCGCACGCCCGAGGTAACGGGAGTTGTTTCACGTGAAACAAGCAAGGCGTTGAGTTCCGCGGTGGGGGACATCACGGTGCTTTCCAAACGCGCACGTTCCGCGCGCTTTTGTTCCTGCCGCGCGCAAAAATGCGCCCAGCGGGTATCGTCTACCAGTCCGACCTCCCGTCCCGTGGGTGTTAAGCGTTCGTCGGCGTTGTCCTGACGCAACAGCAGGCGGTATTCCGAACGCGAGGTCATCATGCGATAGGGATCGGTGCACCCTTTGGTGACCAGATCGTCAATCAAAGTGCCGATGTATCCCGACGCGCGGTCCAATCGCATGGGCGGGCGGCCTTGCAGTTTCAGCGCGGCGTTCACCCCCGCCACCAAACCTTGCGCGCCCGCTTCTTCGTAACCCGAACTGCCGTTGAACTGTCCCGCGCCGTACAATGCGGGAATATCCAAAAATTCCAGCGTTGCATCCAACTGCAACGGATCACAGCAGTCGTACTCGATCGCATACGCAGGACGCATCACTTCAATGTTTTCAAATCCCGGGATGGTGTGCAAAAACGCCCGTTGCACGTCCACGGGCAGCGAGGAAGACAACCCCTGCAGATACATCTCTTCGGTTTTTAGTCCGCACGGCTCCACAAACACTTGATGCCGTTCTTTATCCGCAAACCGCACCATTTTGTCCTCAATGCTGGGACAATAGCGCGGGCCGACTCCTTCGATCTTACCGCCGTACAGCGGGGAACGGTGCAGATTCTCCATAATCACCGTGCGGGTTTCCTCGTTTGTCCAAGTAATGTGACACGGCAAGCGGTTTTCGGGCGTAGTTTCGGTTTCAAACGAAAACGGCACCACGGGTTCTTCCCCATCCTGCCGTTCCATTTTGGAAAAGTCCAAACTGGATCGCAACACGCGGGACGGTGTGCCTGTTTTGAAACGGCGCAACCGCACCCCCAGTTTTAACAGCGCGGACGAAAGCGAAACCGATGGGAACATGCCGTCAGGGCCGCTTTCGTAGGACACGTCCCCCACAAACACCCGCCCCTTCAAAAAGGTGCCGGTTGCCAAAATAACCGCACGGGCTTTGTATTCTTCCTGCAATTTGGTAATAAGCGAAAACCGCCCGTCCTCATCCCGCACGAGATCCACGATCTCGGCCTGACGCACCGCAAGATGCGGGGCGGTTTCCAGCACCTGTTTCATATAAGCGGAATAGTCCCGCCGATCGATCTGAGCGCGCAACGAATGCACCGCCGGGCCTTTTCCGCGGTTGAGCATACGCGATTGCAGGGTGTTGGCATCGGCCGCACGCCCCATTTCGCCGCCCAATGCGTCAATTTCCCGCACTAAATGGCCTTTGGCCGTGCCGCCGATGGACGGATTGCACGGCATATTCCCCACCCAATCCAAGTTAATGGTGAACACGGTGGTGTGACACCCCAGACGCGCCGCAGCCAGCGCCGCTTCAATCCCGGCGTGTCCCGCGCCGATCACGGCAACGTCAGTTTCTCCTGCCAAAAAATTCATACGGTCGTATCCCCGTTTTCCGTCTTTTTGTATTTGTCGTGCAGGCGGCGGGCGGGTTGCAAGAATTTGCCGCCCAGCCAATACAGCACACCCGCCAAGCTCAAAATCGACAAAGCGATCTTAAAAAACACTTTCATGGTTTTTCTCCTTTCGCTCACTTACCCACGCAGAAGCGGGCAAACACATCGTCCACGACCGTTTCGGTCACTCGTTCCCCTGTCAGTTCCAAAACGGCCGCCACCGCATCGTCGATGCTCACCGTCACGGCGTCCAGCGTCATGCCGCTTTGAAGAGCCTCCAACGCTTCATCCACCGCATCCAAACTGCGGCGTGCACAATCCCGTTGGCGCTCGGTTGCCAACAGCGGCTCACCGCTTTGCAACTGCTCCACCCCCGTCACACGGGCAATGGTGTCCACCAACTCATCCACACCCGTTTCGTTGGCGGCAGAAACCACTACGCAATGTTGAAACAGATTGCGAATATACTCTTCGTTAATTTTTTGAGGCTCATCCGACTTGTTGATGATCGCAATGGCGTGGGAAGAAGCGGCTTCTGCTGCCAACGCCTTGTCCTCTTCATCCAACGGCCGTGAACCGTCGAACACCGCCAGCACCAACGCCGCCGTGCGCATGCGTTCCCGCGCACGTTGAACACCGATGGCCTCCACCACGTTTTCGGTATCACGAATGCCCGCGGTATCCGCCAAGCGCAGCAACACTTCGCCTGCGCGGACGGTGCGCTCCACCACATCGCGGGTGGTACCTGCTTCGGCGGTGACAATGCTGCTTTCGCAACCCGTTAAGCGGTTCATCAAGGTGGATTTACCCACGTTGGGACTGCCCACGATCACCGTGTCCACCCCGCTTTGCAACACCTGACCCGCATCAAATGTGGCAAGCAGACGCGAAAGCGTATGTTTGGCGGATTCCAAGGTGGAAAGCAGTTCGTGCGGCGCGAGTTCGGGAATGTCGTCATCGGGATAATCCACAAACGCCGCCAACTGCGACAAGGTGTGTACCAATGCTGTTTTCACACCGTCCAGACGGCGAAACACCGCCCCTTCGCGGGAAGCCAACGCCGTGCGGGCGGCCAAACGGCCTTCGGCCGCGATCAACGCCATCACCGATTCCGCGCCGGTCAGATCCATCTTACCGTTCATAAAGGCCCGTCGGGTAAATTCGCCTGCCGTGGCCGGGCGCGCCCCCGCCGCAAGCAGGGCGCGCAACGTGCGCTGCAACAAATACACGCCGCCGTGGCACGAAAACTCCACCACGTGTTCTCCCGTGTAACTGTGAGGGGCGCAAAACACGGTGGCCACGCACTCGTCGATGTCCCCTTCGCTGTCGAACACGTGTCCGTACAACGCGGTGTATCCCCGCTGTGTGCCGAGCGTTTTTCCCCCCGTTATGGGACGAAACACACGATCGGCAATCGCCGCGGCGTCTTGTCCCGACAAACGAATCACCCCCAATCCCGCAGGGGCGGTGGGCGTTGCAATCGCGGCTATGGTATCACTATGATAGGCAGTCGGCACAAAATCACCTCAATTCAAAGGGGTATATTTTTGGAATATCGCCGTTTTTGTGATATTCCTTCTTGTTTATACAATTTGTATACAGTTTTAGGTAGGTTTGCATACAGTATTATTTTACAACAAGATGAAACAAAAGTCAATGCGGATTTCCCTGTTACCATAGGATGCGCCGTGGAGAACAGTCACAACCAAACGACAGGTTAGGTGAGATTCCGTCACCTCATCACCCGCTTCGCGGGAGCTTTCCCTTGAGGGGAAGCCTTTTTGCCCCAAATTGACAAAACAAAAAAGGAAGCCTTGCAGGGCATTCACGCAAGACTTCCTTTTTATTCGTAGAGAGATGCGTTGCAAGGTTACTCCTTTGCTTCCCATTCAATCACGCCGTTTTTTTCTTCAAACTCTCGAATACATTGCCGCAGAAGAAACAAGATCTGCCCGTTTGCTGAGCGCCCTTCATATTTTGCAATATAGTGCAGTTTGGCATGAAGTTCCGGATCGATTTCAATACCGAGGTGTTTATTGTTCTTATTTCGCATATTCATCACCACAAAATCTTATTTTAAGTATATTCTAAGTTGATTTTGTGATATAATGTGATAAGTATACTTGTTTTAAGTATACTACATTTGAAAAAGTGAGGTTCTTTTATGGTTTGCGCGTTTTTGGGACATCGGGACACTCCCTCAGATATCATACCGCTGCTTCGTGAAACACTTATCCACCTAATTGCCGAACGCGGTGTCACCACGTTCTATGTGGGAAATCAGGGTTCTTTTGACCACTTGGCGATACGCACGTTATCGGAACTCAAAAACATCTTTTTGCACATTTCGATCACGGTTGTGTTGCCGTATCTTCCGACCAAAAGGCTTTTTTTGCCAAGCAACGTGGAATCCCTCTTTCCTGCCGAGGCGGCAACCGCCCCGCCAAGATACGCCATTGACAGAGTCAACCGATGGATGATTTCACATGCTGACATCTTTGTGACCTACATTACACGTTCACAAGGATGTGCGGCAACGTATGTACGTGCCGCCGTAAAGGCGAAAAAAGAAATTATATCGTTAAGCGGCGGCAACCGGCCGCCCGATTAATACACGTGATCACCACGGGTGGCTGATAGTGGTCCATACAGTTTACGAAACCAAACGACGGATGCGGCAAGATCCCGTCACCGCATCACCCGCTTCGCGGGAGCTTTTCCTCAAGGGGACGCCTTTTTTCACCAAATTGACAAACAAAAAAGGAAGTCGAACGACTTCCTTTTTTTGTTTACAGATTGATGCGTCCGTACAAGGTCGCTCCGGATTCGATCTCCGACTCGGTACGGGACGGGGGGGTGGCGCCGTCGGCATCCGGCAACGGATTGCTGCGGGACACAAACTTGCGGATCTCACGCACGGGAGGCGTGATCTCGTCACGGCGGCGATCACGGTGTTCGCCTTCGCCACGGCGTCCTTTGCCGCCCTTGCCACGGGAGCGATTCGGGTTGTCGTCCGACGGCCCGATAATCACGTAGCGGTTGGGTTCGCTACCCACACTCCACGAGGTGGCACCGTTGATACTCTGCACCGCGGTGTGAATGATGCGGCGTTCATAGGGATTCATCGGTTCCAGCGACACACGGCGACCGGTACGAGCCGCCTGACCGCCCATCTTCTTCGCCAAACCCGTGAGCGATTTTTCACGCTTCTCACGATAGTTGCCGATATCGATGGTGACGCGGTAGTAATCGTCGCTCAAACGGTTGGCAATGAGGGATACGAGATACTGAAGCGCATCCAGCGTGTCGCCGCGGCGACCGATCACAAAGCCGAGATCTTCGCCTTCCAATGCCAACACACAGCCGTTTTCGTCTTCCTTTTCCTCCACGGTGATCTGCGTGTCACCCACGCCGAGCGCCGTGAGAATCTCACGCAAATACGCGGCAGCCGCTTCAGCGGGAGTTTCCTTCTTTTCAAACACGGCCTTCACCTGAGCGAGAGTGCCGCCGAACAGACCGAAGGCTTTCTTCTGCGGTTCTTGCAGAGTTTCAAACGTGACCGTTGCCGCTTCGTCTGCCGTCAATCCCAGCTGTTCAAGCGCCGCGGCCTGTGCCTCTTCGATGGTAGAGGCTTGTGCAATAGCTTCTTTCCGCACGGTTTTTCTTCCTTTCCGATAATAACATTTATGAAACGGGATGTTGCCCGTAACCATCAATTGTCGTCTTTTTTCAGTTCACCGAGTTCCAACGGCGACTTTTTGCGCTTTTGATCCTTCTTTTTGGCATCCTGCGGCGCATTTTTTGCCTCTTCGGCCGCACGTGCCGCGGCTTCGTCTTCCAAACGCTCACGCTCGTCGTCCAAACGGCGTGCTTCCGCCAGCGTCTGCTTACCCTTTTGCGCCGCACGCAGTTTTTTACGCTCCAGATAATCGATCTCGGCCTGTGCACGAATCTTCTTCGGATTATAGATCATGTTCAACACGAAGGTCTGCAAGATCGCGATCACGTTGGAACAGATCCAGTACACACCGACACCGCCCGGCACGGTGAACGCAATGTACACCGAGAACAGCGGCATAAACAGGAACATCATGGAGTTGGAGCAACCCTGTCCCGGTTGTTTTTCGCCGTTGGTGCCCTGTTTCGTGTAATACATCGACAGCATGGTGGCCAAAATGGAGGTCACACCCGACAATAACGGAATCAGCCACAAGATGGAGATCGCACCGAATCCACTCGGACCGCCGTTTGCTTCCCCTTTCTTCACCCACGGGTTTTGCAGCAACGTTTTTTCACCGAAACTGAACTGTTTGCGAATGCCGAGAATTTCATCATATTGCGCTTCGGCCGCCGCACGGTCGCCGTCCATCTTCTGATCGATGTAATAAATGATCTCTTCGCGGTTGTTTTCCAACTTCTGCATGAGATACATTTCGCGGTAATAGTTGTTTGCTTCCAGATTCTTGGCTTCTTCCTTCACAGAAAGATCCACCGTCAACCCGTTGCCCACAGCGGTATTGCCATCCACCGTGTACCCGTTTTCCGCGGTGTAGGTTTCCACATTCACCGCTTGCACGGCCGCCTCAATGGCATTGGAATCCACCGAACTCAAATATGCCAGCGGTTTGTAAATAACCGCAATGATACCGAACAGCACGATCATCTGCAGGATCATCGGCAGACAGCCGCCCGTCATGGAAACGCCCTCTTTTTCATACAGCGCTTGCTGTTTCTTCTGCAATTTCTGCGGGTCGTCCTTATATTTTTTCTGCAACCGTTCCAGGCGCGGAGCAAGACGAATGCGATCCGCCTGCTTCTTTTGCGATTGAAGCGACAGCGGGAACATCAACACACGCACAAGCAGCGTGAACAAAAAGATCGCCACAAAATAATTGTTCACGAGGTTGTACACCAACTTCATGATCCAACCAAGCGGCCCTGCCAAAAAATCAAACAAACCCATTACAAATTATCTCCTTTATTCGCCGTCATCCGCATCGTACAAACTATCTGCTTCTTCGTCCGATATAAAAATATCTTCTTTTTTGCGACGCAGGGTGAATGTTTCGGGAACGGGATCGTACCCGTGCCCGCCGAATGGATTGCAACGCAAAATGCGCCACACGCTGAGCAATCCGCCGCGCAACGTACCAAACCGCGAAAACGCTTCGATCGCGTACTGCGAACATGTCGGGGTGAACCGACAGGTCGGTTTCGTATGCGCCGAAATGTGCCGTTGATACCACCGCACGCAGGCGATCATCCACCGCCTCACAGGACACCCGCCTCTTTCAACTGGCGGCGAAGAATCCCCGCAAGATCGGTGCTTTTCATGGATAACAGGCGCGCGCGTGCCACAAACACAATATCCCACCCGCCTTGAATTTCAGGATAGAGCGACGCATACGCCGCACGAATCAGGCGGCGGCAACGACTGCGTTGCACCGCCTTACCCACCTTTTTACCGGTAGTGATTCCCATGCGGGTAAGCGGCTGTCCGTTTTCATCCTTCAGGCGGCTTTTGCGGACATACGTAATCACCGCGGGATGCACCAGAGCGCGCCCACGGTAATACAACGTGCGAAATTCCGTATTGTTTTTCAACACCGCAAACCGCATAATAAAGCCTTTCCTTTCGGATAAGAAAAAAAGCCACACAACACGGAACGTTCCGCCGGTGGCTTTTTCTTAGTGGGTCAGACGTGCTCTGCCTTTCGCACGGCGGCGAGCCAGCACTTTACGGCCGTTTGCCGTTGCCATTCTCTTGCGGAACCCGTGTTCCATTTTACGATGACGCTTTTTGGGCTGATAGGTACGAAACATACTACGCCCTCCTTTCGATATCGGGATTGGCTGCCCACACCGCAGTTTCACACGGCGACAGCCTTGCGAGGATACATTATACCAAACCCGCCCGCTAAAAGTCAACCATTTTTTTATTTATTTTGTGAATTTTTTTCCGCCTTGTGGTTGTTCTTGTTACCAAACACAATATTTAGCGGTTTTTCCATAATTTAAAAAAATTGAACGTTTTTCCACAAAGTTACGTAAAATTACTTGAAAGATAACTATATATATGATATAATATATATGTATATGT
>JAZSHJ010000046.1:0-6050 GCA_045533175.1 Acutalibacteraceae bacterium | reverse complement strand
CGGCACACCGTACATACCGTCCGCAATTTCGGTGGGAGTGATCGAACCGTTGCCGGACACAGCAAGCTCCTTCACATTGGTCAGCACAGCACCGTCGGGATCGGTGAAATCGAGCTTGGCATACGGAATCAGTTTCGGGATAGAATCCCCTTCGCCGAGATAAGTGTCGCACCACTTGCAATAGATGTCGCCTTTGTAGCCTTCGGCTTCAAACGTGGGATTCACACCATTTTTCAAGGTGGTGATCGGATGCTGACAGGTGCCGACACCCTTCACGTGGATCTCCACACGCGCAAGTTGGGCCGCCGCTTCGGCTGACACACGGAAATCGGTACTATGGTTCAGCGCGTGTGCCATCGCTGCATCGGTGAATTCATACACAAACTCAATGCCTGTCACCGCAGCCGTGGTATCACCCCACTTATTGTTGGTTTCGGTCACAATACGGTTGTAGGCGTAGCGGAAATTTGGAAGGGTGTACCCATCCTTCATAAAAAAGCGAACCGCAATGGTTTTGGATGCCGGGTTAGAAAACACATCCGCCATGCGGAAGAACACCCAGTCCGGCTCAGCGGTCTGTCCGCTTTTGGTCATGCCGTAAAACGCACCGTCACAATCGGGATAATAGGGGGATCCCGATTCAAAATTATAATACGCATAATCGGTCGTCGTGTCCATCGGGGTGTATTCCGCCGCATCATAGATGGTGATGGAGCAAATGTAGCCAAAACCGGCCGATTGGTTCAAGATTTGAATTCGCTCACCGTTCACAAGCGCGAGTGCATGAGCCTTGGTGTCAAACGCGGTCTCTTCGAGTCCTTTATCCACCGAACTATTCGCATACCGCACCTGGTTGTCGCCGAGGTAGGTAACACCGGAACCGATGGTATAGGTAAACAGCGCGGAAGCATTCTTGGTCATCGGTACGGTGCGGTTCAGCGGGATGGCATCCCACGTGGCAGTCCAGCTCGTGTACATACCGAGCTGTGCCGTTTTGCCGTTGCCGAACACAAATGCCAAACGATTGTCTCCATGGCTTGCGTTGTTATAGTATTCCACCGACACGGCAAGCTGCTTTTCGCCGCTTTCGATCTGCGCCGCCGTGATGCCGATATCACTCATCTTAAAGGAGATGCCGTTGTTATTCGCACTAAACGGCACACCGTACACACCGTTCGCAATTTCGGTGGGAGTGATCGAACCGTTGCCGAGTGCGGTAAGGTCAGTCACGTTAGTCAGCACCGCACCTGCCGCATCGGTAAAATCGATTTTCGCATAAGTGGCGCTGTTGTTCGGGTCTGCCTGTGCAACCAGGCCGATCCCGTTTACACAACCGATCAACAACGTAAGACACAGCATAAGGGAGAAAATACGTTTTGTCATAATGCTTCATCCTTTCGCAGAGCAGAAAACGAGAGGCCAATCCCGTGCTCACAGTGTATCTTTATTCTTAGAATATCATATCGTCCCCGTTTTTTCACCCAATATTGTGATTATATGTTCACTATTGTGATTTTTTCGGAAACAATGGGGAAGAATACAGCAAATCAGCCGTTTAGCCAACGGTGGCACCCCGGCCTCGATCCTACGTTTTCAGCGAAACAATCCCCTGCAGGATTTGTAAACCACTCGCTCTCCCAAAGAAAAACAGCACCCCGTGCACGGGGTGCTGTTTTTGCTGTTTTTTTGGAGTTAGTCGACGATCATCTTGCCGTCTGCACCGAAGGCATACAAGCCCTTCGCCACATAGCCGTTGGTGGTAGTCACGAAGAACTGCGCGTTGTTCGTGATAACCGCACCGTTCGCCGCCACGTAGTAGTAGGCGCCGTCCACTTCCACCAAGCCGCGATACGCCACGCAGCGGCCGTCGTTGCCGTAGTAGAAACCGCCCGCAACCACGTTCTTCTGCAGAGCGCCGTCTTCGCCGAAATAGTAGATGCCGCTTGCCAGGATGCCGTTGAGCGTCACAGGAGCATAACGACCGGTCTTCAGCGCACCGTTCACCTGCACGTAGTACACGTTGCCGTCCGCTTCCACAGCGCCCGCGTAGGATACCGCACGGCCGCCTTCATAGTAGAAGCCTTCGTATACACCGTTTTCGGTGACCAACGCACCGTCTTTGCCGAAGTAGTAGTAGCCCTTCTCGAAGCCTTCCATGCCGTTCAGGTTGCTCACGAAGTAACGTCCCGTCACCGCACGGCTGTAGCTGCCGATGTAGTAGATGTTGCCTTCGTATGCGATCAAGCCCGCATAGGAGGTGAGTTCGTCGTCTTCATAGTAGAAGCCGTCTTTCAAGGTCACTTCGATCTGCGGGATCACTTCGCCCTCTTCGAGGAGTTCGCCGCACTTGCCGCAAACCAGATCGCCGGTGTAACCGGGAGCCGCGGTGGTCGCGTCTTTCGCGCCTTCCAGAACGCCTTCGTCATGGCCTTCGGCCGGGATGACTTCGCCTTCTTCGATGGTCTCGCCGCAAACGCCACAGACGAGATCGCCGGTGTAACCGTCGGTCACGCAATCCGCGTCCACTTTGCCTTCCAGCGTGCCTTCGTCATGGCCTTCGGCCGGGATGACTTCGCCTTCCTCGATGGTCTCGCCGCAAACGCCGCAGACGAGATCGCCGGTGTAACCGTCGGTCACGCAATCCGCATCCACTTTGCCTTCCAGCGTGCCTTCGTCATGGCCGTTCGCGGGAATGACTTCGCCTTCTTCGATGGTCTCGCCGCAAACGCCGCAGATGAGATCGCCGGTGTAACCGTCGGTCACGCAATCCGCATCCACTTTGCCTTCCAGCGTGCCTTCGTCATGGCCGTTCGCAGGAATGACTTCGCCTTCCTCGATGGTCTCGCCGCAGATGCCGCAGATAAGATCGCCGGTGTAACCGTCGTTCACGCAATCCGCATCCACTTTGCCTTCGAGCGTGCCTTCATCATGGCCGTTCGCGGGGATAACTTCGCCTTCTTCGATGGTCTCGCCGCAGATGCCGCAGATGAGATCGCCGGTGTAACCGTCGGTCACGCAATCCGCATCCACTTTGCCTTCCAGCGTACCTTCGTCATGGCCGTGAGCCGGGATGACTTCGCCTTCTTCGATGGTCTCGCCGCAAACGCCGCAGATGAGATCGCCGGTGTAACCGTCGGTCACGCAATCCGCATCCACTTTGCCTTCGAGCGTGCCTTCGTCATGGCCGTTCGCGGGGATAACTTCGCCTTCTTCGATGGTCTCGCCGCAAACGCCGCAGATCAGATCGCCGGTGTAGCCGTCGTTGTTGCAATCCGCATCCACTTTGCCTTCCAGCGTGCCTTCGTCATGGCCGTTCGCCGGGATAACTTCGCCTTCTTCAACGGTTTCGCCGCAAACGCCGCAGATGAGATCGCCGGTGTAACCGTCGTTGTTGCAATCCGCATCCACTTTGCCTTCCAGCGTGCCTTCGTCATGGCCCTTCGCGGGGATAACTTCGCCTTCTTCAACGGTTTCGCCGCAAGCGTCGCAGATGAGATCGCCGGTGTAACCGTCGGTCACGCAATCCGCGTCTTCCTTGCCCGTGAGGGTGGTGTTCGCGTGGATGCAACCCTCATAGGGGAGGATTTCGATCTTCGCAATGTAGTCGATGTCGTCCTTCGTGTTGAGGCTGTAGGTGTAGCCCTCTTCCGCGCTGCCCGACTGCACGTAGTGGTCGTCACGCAGACGGATGGAGGATTCGCCGTTCAGCTGGTTCTGGAACACCGCATCCTTCGCAATGTAGGTGACGGTGTCGCTTTCGCCGAAGGGAAGTTGGATCATATCACTCCAAGTAGCACCCACACCCGTTTGATACTGGAACATAACACGGGACAGATTGCTGCCCGCTTTACGGGTGATGCGGATCTCCGCCGGCTTCACAACGCCGTCCGCCGTTTTGACCGCGCTGTTGTTGCCGAGGATCACGTAACCGTAGTTGAAACGGCCGTATTCCTCTGCGGTGTCTTGTTTATAATATTCAATCGCACGGTCGTAGTTCACCGTGATGTTGTTTGCCACTTTGGACGCATACTGCGGATAGTACACAGGGCTTGCCGCGTGTTCAAACACGATGTAGTCGCTGCCTTCCGCCACATCCGGCTCGACCAGTTCGTCCGCCGCATACACGGTGATGGATTTGATGTAGATCGGGTTCGCCGCATTCGGACTGCCCCAACCGTACATGGTGATGGTGTTGCCGTTCACCAAATTCTTCGCAAAGGTGAAGGTTTCCGCATCCACGGGTTCGGTGATCTTATCCTCACCACTCCATTGGCCTGCAGGTGCATGATAGGTCACGTCTTTACCGATGGTGAAGGTGGCCACATCCGTCTTACCGCGGGTGAGCGCCACGCCCTGGTTCACGCACATCGAATCCCAACAGGTGTTTTCCCACTTGCCATACAATGCCACGTTCTTGGAACCGTTCGAGATAAAGGTAATGCGCGTGGCGTTCGGCTGCGAACTCGCAAGGTAGTATTCCACCGAAACGGCCAGTTCCTTACCGTTCGCGAGATCGGCTTCTTTGATCTTCAACACGGAAGTATCCAGTTTGAACTGAATGCCGCTGTTGTGCGTGGGGATCGCCAACGCGTAATCCTCGGTGCCGGGGATCTGCGCCGGAGTGAGCGAGGGCAGCGGCGCACTGCCGTGCGCACCGATGACGGTTGCAGCGGTCGTCACAGCCCCGTTGGGGTTGTTGAAATCGATCTGCGCATACACCGTCTTGGTTTTGATCACATCACCGCAGACGGCACAGAAGATACCGTCGTCGGTTTCGGTAATGTTATGGTTGCTCGCCAACATCGCCGCGTGCAGTTCCGCCTTCATTTCGGCGGTGGCATTGTCGCCTACGCAATAGGTGTTCACATCGTACACTTCAATGCGGCGCACTTTGTTCGCATCTGCCATGCCCAAACGCAACGAACCGTTCCCGTTCAAAGAGTTGCGGAAACACGTTTTCGGCAGATACACGCCGCCCACGCCGTTTTTCATGATGACGCTGGGCGCGGCATAGCCGTTGGCCGAACGCCAACCGGAGGTGGTGCCGTTACTCACTTCAAACTCGCCGATCGACACCGTGGCGTTCTCGTAACCGGCGTTCGCATAGAGTTTCACGTACACCGGCTTGTTGACGGTTTTGTCGGTCGAAGCCGCATCACCGTAAATCTTGAAGTAACGATAGCCCGCAAAAGTGGCTGTGATTTCCGCATCCAGCGTGCTGATGTTGCTCGCCGCCGCCGCGGGAATGTCGGGGAAGTACGTGCACGCGCCGACGGTGCCGGCATCGTAATACGCATAGCCGGGATCCAGCGGAGTGGAAGCGTACTTCGCATCCAAAATCTTAAAGCCGGTGACGTACAGCTTGCCCACGCCTTCGCCATCGATATAGATGCGCACGCGGGTGTCGCCGCCGCTCACATTCGCCTGGATCTCATCCACCTTCGCCGCAGGCAAGTAGTAAAGTGCCACGCCCTTTTGCCCCACAGGCAGGTTGCCGTAGCTCAACGCGCCGTCGCCGCCGTTCACACGCAAGGTGGTGTTGGTCAGCTTTGTTTCGCTGTCGATATAATATTCCACAGCGTACAGAATGTCGGTGTTGTCGGGCACCTTGTTCAAGATCTTACCGCCGACATACAGGCCGTAGCCGGACGTGGCCACGGTGTAGCCGTACAGGCCGGTATCGCCGATGGCGGTGCCGGTTTCGATGTCGGGGTTGTTTTCTCCGTTTTCATTGATATACCGTACACAAATGCCGTTGCCACTCGCTCTGGTGGCACCGTCGGTGCCGGTGAAGTCAAACAGCCCAAACGGAGCAGGGAGTTCTTCCGCCGCGGTGAACAGCGTGATGCCGCTGACACACGAAAGCAGAAGAGCCAGACTCAGGACCATAGCTAACAGTCGTTTTGTCATTGTGTTTCTTCCTTTCTTTCCTTTCTCTCCGCAGAGAAAATACAAGTATAATTTTAGTATATATGTCCTTTTTTTATTGTCAATATAAAAAATTGCTGTTTTTATACCTTTTTTAGCTGTTTTTACATATTGCAAACACA
>JAZSHJ010000118.1:0-22884 GCA_045533175.1 Acutalibacteraceae bacterium | reverse complement strand
TTGAGAGGATCTTCTGCTCTTGATGAAGAGGACCGCTCTGTTTTAACCAAGTGGCTTACTGCTGCTAGAGAGCTCCTTGTAAATTCGGCCCCTCGCTATGCTGATTTTGATGATGTCAGGGGTGTAACTGGAGTTGATGCCTCTGGCGTTGATGGAGAAATTCGGTTGGCGGCTGAGATACGAGAATTTTTGAATGCCACGGGTGGAAACTTTACAGAGCAGAACATTAAGACAATGGATGAACTTCTTGATAGAGCTAGAGAGCTCTTGTTGCAACGGGCTCGTGCCCACACCCAGTTTGATTCCGACCAAAGTGATATCCACAGAAATGACTTGCAGTTTGCTCACATGTTAGGTATTGACGGTCAATACGTACAGGAAAAAGTGAAAAATAAGATGACGGAATCCAATAAAGATATCAAAGGTTCAATCCAACTTGCAGACGGAGATACAGTTAAATACCATTTCTTTACCGACTCTGGTACGTTGCTTTTGACTGGCTCTGGCAACACTGTAATTGGTCCAAATGGTGAGTATGACGAAGATGGGCGATTTGGCGAAGATTTTAATGATTCTTTTTGGGGGCAGTTTAGAGATAATACGCCCATTCGCTTTGCCGCAGAATACACATATGGTTCTACTATAGGGGGACATCTTCCGACGGAAAGGACTCCATTTATTGTTAGAAACCTTATTATTGGAGATGGTATTTCTGAAATCGGTGATAATGCCTTTCGCAATCAACTATCTCTTCGAAGTGTGTATTTCTTGGGGGGGGTACAAAGAGTTGGTAGTTTTGCGTTTGCACGAAACGGCGGGACGCAACACGGTGACGAAGATCCGTTTGTTCGACGATACCTTTGAAGTGGCGTTGTCGCACCACGGGGTAAAGACCTTATTGGTAAAAGACGGCAAGGCTATCGAAACCGACTTTATGGAATGGGGGAAGTAAGATGATCGGATTGGATATCGGCGGAACCAAATGTGCCGTGTCGGTCGGCTACGAGGCAGAGGATGGCTTGCACATAACCGCCCGCCGCCAGATCGCGACCGACCATAACGTGCCCCCTTGTGAGATTATTAAGCAGTTGTGTGATATGGCGCGCGAGATGACCGATGATTTTTCAGCGGTGGGGATCTCTTGCGGCGGGCCGCTGAACAGCCGCACGGGCTATATCTTGTCCCCTCCGAACCTGCCGGGATGGGATGAAGTGCCGGTGGTGGACATGGTGAAAGACCTGCTCGGCAGCGAAGCGGTGTTTCTGCAAAACGACGCCAATGCTTGTGCCTTGGCGGAATGGCGGTACGGTGCGGGGCGCGGCACCGAAAACATGGTGTTTCTCACCTTCGGCAGCGGCATGGGCGCGGGGCTTATTCTGAACGGCAAGCTTTACGACGGCACCAACGGCATGGCGGGCGAAGTAGGACACATGCGCATGAGCGAATGGGGCCCTGTGGGATACGGCAAAAGCGGTTCGTTTGAAGGGTTCTGTTCCGGCAACGGTGTGGCGGCGCTGGGACGCATGCTGGCGCAGGAAGAACTGCAATGCGGGCGAAGCGTGTCGTATTGCAAAACGATGGACGACCTGCCCGCCGTAACTGCCAAAAGCATCGCCGAAGCGGCCCGGGCGGGGCACAAGGATGCACAGCGTGTGTATGCGCTGTGCGGTGAAAAACTCGGCGCGGGATTGTCGGTGTTGATGGATATTTTGAATCCCGAATGTATTGTGATCGGCAGCGTGTTTGCCCGCAGCGAAGAATTGTTGCGCGACAGCATGCAAGCGGTCATTGAACGCGAAGCGCTGTTTTACACCCGCACCGCTTGTCGGGTGGTGCCGGCGGCGCTCGGCGACAGTATCGGCGATTACGCGGCGCTTTCTTGCGCGGCGTATGCCAAAAAGGAGTGTGCAAAATGAACGAGTTATTGACACGTTATCCCGCGCTTGCGGATTGCCGCACGGATATAGAAGCGTTGATCGCCACCCTTTCCGAAAGCTTTAAGGCGGGCGGTAAATTGTTGTTGTGCGGCAACGGTGGCAGCGCCGCCGATTGCGAACACATCGCGGGCGAATTGCTCAAAAGCTTTGTGCTTCCCCGTCGTCCCGATGCGGCTCTTGCCGCCGCGTTGGCGGGCGACGAGGAAGGGGGGTATATTTTGTCTCACTTGCAACAGGGATTGCCCACCATCTCGCTCCCCAGTCAGATCGGTGTGTCCACCGCGTTCGTGAACGACGTGGCGGCGGATACGGTGTATGCTCAGTTGGTGTATGCCTACGGTACGCCCCGAGACGTGCTGTGGTGTTTGTCCACATCGGGCAATTCCCGCAATGCGGTGCTCGCGGCAAAGGTGGCCAAAGCCTGCGGGATGAAGGTGGTGGCGCTCACGGGGGCAAAGGAAAGCAAACTGTCGGCTATTGCTGACGTGACGGTGCGCGTGCCCGAAACCGAAACCTTCAAAGTGCAGGAATATCACCTGCCGGTATACCACACGGTGTGTCTTGCCCTGGAACAAGAGTTTTTCCCAGAGGTGTAAATTATGAAACGAGCATTGGCTGTTCTTCTTTCGGTGTGTTTGATGTTGCCGCTTGTATCCACCGTA
This sequence comes from Acutalibacteraceae bacterium, assembly GCA_045533175.1. Classification (GTDB taxonomy): domain Bacteria; phylum Bacillota; class Clostridia; order Oscillospirales; family Acutalibacteraceae; genus SIG588. The sequence goes on along the minus strand of JAZSHJ010000118.1, from coordinate 20,285 downwards.
GCGTGGGCAGGCAGCGACAGCTATAAAAAACTTGTGGACATACCGTATTCGTATAACGGTATCCGTTCGGTAGACGGCATTCATGAGATCCTCTCACATGGGGTTTCATTTGATCCCATCGACCTCACCGCCTACGGCTATCCCACAAGCGGTGTGATCGAGACGGGCAAACTCGGCTTGCAGATGGATCTGTGCATCTCCGGTAATGCCGCTGTCGTGAAGGAGATCGGGGACGTGAAACTGGACGGCCAGCTTGAGATCTCCTCTTCCGGCAGTTGTGATAAGGAGGAATTGAACGTTACTGCAGGCGTTCTCGAATGGAAAGGCAACGAATGGAACCGCGTGGTGGTGGATCTGGCGAAGATCCAAACCTCCTCTGGCGGCGTATTTAACCCCGCGAACTTCAATTATATGCGCATGTACGTTGGCGGATTGGGTGCATACGACGGCCAGTTTGCCTATGTGAAGGTGGCAAACGTGCAGATCGTGGATCTCACACGATCGCTGGCGGCAGACGAAACCCTCCCGCTTGGCGACGGTACTCCCGCCGATGAAGTGCCGCCGCAGAGCATCGTGTTTGATGCGCCTGCCTATAAGGAGCTGGCAAACATCGCTTACAACGGTGTGTCCTACACCTACGCGACAGGCGAGGTGTATTCGGTCGGAACCAAAACTGCCGAACCGATCGATCTCACCCAATGGGGTTACCCCACAAGCGGGAAAATTGAGCCGGGTAAACTCGGCTTGCAGATGGATTATTACATTGACGGTGGCCCCAACGCGATGGATATGTTGGAAAAAGGCCTGCTCAGCGGCCAGATCGAGATCTCTTCAGGCGGCGCGTGCGACGTGAAGGAGTTGGCGTGCTCGCCCACCCACTTGAAAGGTAAAGCGGGGCAATGGGTGCGCGTGTATCTGGATTTTTCTTGGTTTACGAGCAAAACGGGCGGTGAGTTCGATCCGCATAATCTCAACTATTTCCGCATGTATCTTTCGGTAGGGAAGAATTACGACGAAGAGCAAGTGATTATGAGATTTGCGAATCTGCGAGTGGTGGATCTCAGCCAACCGTTGACCGAAGAGGAAATGCCCGAAATCGGTGACGGCACCTTCACCCCCGATCCACCCGAATTTACGGTGCAAACGGTTCCCGCGGGTTTCGTGACCGATACCGCGGTGGTGGCGGGATACAACGTGAAGCAATATGCCGCCCAACACGGGATGCATAACGTGACCGACTGGTCGCCCATCATTCAAAGTTTGGCGTTTGGTTTGGCGGCGAAGGGAGGCGGTGCGCTGTATATCCCGACGGGTATCTATCCCTGTTACAAACCGTTGAACCTTCCCACCGGTGTGACCTTGCAAGGCGATTGGGCGAATCCCGATGAGAGTTTGCAGGTCGCGGGCACGGTGCTGGCGATATACACGGGCAAAGACAGCACGGCAGGTGCGTTTATTCAAATGGCGGCAAACTCCTATATCCGCAGTATGGCGTTTTGGTATCCCGAACAAAACGCGGCCAAGCCCAGCTCCTACCCCTATACCATCCAGATGGGCACGACCACCCATTTGAAGGACATTACGTTGGTCAACTCCTATTACGGCATCGCAACGGTGCCCGGCAGTTGTCCCGATACCGAAAACATTTACGGTACGCCGCTGTTTGTGGGTATGGAAATGGATATGATTTCCGATTCCTACGGCATGGAAAACATCAATTTTGCCCCCGATTACTGGATGTATTCCGGTCTGCCGGGTGCACCTTCGAGCAAAGCGGATGCTGAGGTCCTGCGAAATACGCTGTATGACGGTGCCACGGGCATTGTGGTGCGGCGTATGGACTGGTCGTGGACCACCTATACCACCATCAAAGGGTATTCGGTGGGTATGTATTTTGCTAAATCCAACGGCGGCGAATGGTATCCCAACGGTCAATGCTATGAACTCACCTTTGAAGATTGCTTTATCGCGTTGCGGGTGGATAACGTGGGCGGTGCGGGTATGGTAATCAACGCCATGACGGTGAAGAACTGCAATTTCGGTGTGTTCTACACAGGCAAGGAGAATACCAACCGCAGTTCGCTCACCTTCTTCCGCACGGATATTTCCGCCACCGAGGAAGCGGTCGTGGTGGAATCCCCCATGGCGAAAGTGTCCTTCCAGTCCTCGATCATCCGTCGCGGCGACGTGCGTGTGGCGGGCGGTTGGTTCAGTATGCTGGACAGCGAAGTGTTGGTGGACGTTACGTTGGAACAAGGTGCCCAGATGGGCATTTTTGCCGCCGTGACCGATGCTTGGGGCGATCCCATTGAGGTGAACAACAAGGCGTATTGTCCGTTGTGGCAGGAAGACGAAAATCCCGTAACGGCCGAGCAACCCGTTATCTCCCGTGAAGACGGTTTGTACAGCCATCACCGTGCCGCATCCTCCGCTGTGACGGTGGCCGCGTTGGATAACACGGGGAAAACCGACATTTCCGCCGCGCTGAACGCGCTGTTAAAAGAGCAGGCCAAAACGGGCGGCACCGTGTTCCTCCCCCCCGGATTCTATCGTGTGGACAATCCCATCACCGTGCCCACGGGGGTGGAATTGCTCGGTTCGCTGGATTTCGGTCAGGCGGAACTGTATAATGGTGTCGGCTCGATTTTGCAGATCTATCACGGTAAAAACCAACCCGATGCCGCCACCATCATTGTGAAAGCGGGCGCGGGTGTGCGCGGCTTGCAGATCAACTATCCCGAACAGAACATGGTGGATGGTTCGTTCATTCCGTATGCTCACACCATTCAAGGGCAAGGGGACGGCGCATACGTCATCAACGTCAGCAGCCGCAACAGTTGGAGTGGCGTGGACTTCATGACCTACCGTTGCGATAATCACTATATTGACTCCTTCCGCGGCAGCGCGCTTAAGAGTTACGTAGCGGTGGGGGGCGGTGCTGAAAACGGTGTGGTGCGCAACTGCCACTTGCAGTATACGTCTTGGACCTACGGCGATGATGGCACGCGCGGCGCGTGGCCGCGCGTGGTGGAAGATCCCACCCCTGCCGCCCGTGAAGCGTGGCGTATGGATCTGTACATCTTCTCGGGACACAATCTCGATTGCTACACCATCGGTCACGTGAAGAACCAGTTGCATTTCGGCAACATGAACTATTGCGGCTACACCGGTATCAATGCGGTGGCCGAAAAAACGGGCGCGGCGGACGTGACCATCTTCGGTCAGAACACCGACTGTTGCACCATTTCCATGAACATCGAAGCGGCCCGGCGTGTGGATTTCATCAGCCTGCAGACCACCGCGTTCACGTGGATATTGAATCGGCAGGAAGCGGAGATGAATCTGATCCACCTCGGGAAAGATTGCAATATCGAAGTGAACGTGTTCGGCGCGGCGCTGTATGAAAACCCCGATTACATGTTTGATGTGGAAAACGGCACGCTGAACATCTGGGGCGGTAATTACAAGAGTTCGGTGCCCATGACGAATTTGGGCAAAAACGGACACGTCAATATGGTCGATTCCTATTTCGGCGCATACCAAAGCGCTTTTGACAAACAGCCTGCGGCCACCGAACTGAAAACCGCGGTGCAAAATCCGCAAAATCTGAACATTTCTTACAGCCTTTATTATGTGCCGATGGCCGAAACCGATACACTCGGCACCTTCCGTCACGTGTATGATGCACCCGGCGGATTCCGCTTGGACTTGCCGGAAAACTTGGATATCCCGCAGGACGGCGAGGTGCTGTTCAGCGAAGGGTTTACTGATTACGATACGGTGAAGGATGAGGATAAGAAGGTAACGTATCTCACCTCGGGCGACGGCAATGTGCAAGCGCGCAGGGGCAATTTGCAGATCACTCATTCGGGCGTCTCGCTGATGATCGGCATTGCCGCAGCGGATCAGCTGGCGCTGACCGAAGGCAAGGCCCGTCTGGAATCGCGTGTGAACATCGACAGCATGCGCGAAACCAAGATCAGCACGTTTGTGATCGCGTTGTATGACGAAGAGAAGAAATCGGTGCAAATTGCGCGCTTTGATAAGACCGGTGCGTTCCAGGTGAACACCGAAGACGGTTGGAAGACGGTGGGGAATTTCAACACCGGTACGTGGTACCGTGTCGGCCTCGTTGTGGATATGGATGCGGGTACCGTAGCGGCCTATCTGATGGACGACGATTACAACGTGTTGGCCACGGGTGGCGCACAATCGCTGGGAACCGCCTTGGTGCGCGGTATGTGGATGTATGCCGAAGCGGATTTCGACGACGCGACCAAAACCGTTGTGCAGGTGGACTACATGGCGGCCGTCGCCACCAACGAAGCGTACGGTATGCTCGGTGACGTAGACGGCAACGGCAAGGTGGATTCCACCGACGCCCGCCTGATTCTGCAGTATGCGGTCGGTAAGATCGATGGAACCAAGCTCGCCGGCGGCGCGGCAGATGTGGATCGAAACAGAAAGATCGATTCCACCGACGCCCGTTTGGTACTGCAATATGCAGTCGGCAAGATTCAAGGGTTCTAAACGCAAAAAAGCCACTCTTTGAGTGGCTTTTTTTAAACAAAAACTGCAGAGATTCTTGCTTTTTCGTAATGGATATGCTACACTTGTGCGAAAGGCAAAATTCGGCAAGATTAAGGAGTCGTTGGAATGTTAAACGAAGCACAACTTCACCGCACCTTTGAAAAAATTCAGCGGTTGAAAGATCAACTCGGCAGTCGTATGTTTACAAAAGTCGGAGAACTGCAAAACGTCGAACTGTTTGAAACGGCGGAGCATTTGTACACCATTCCCACCGAAGGATACCGTCCGATCGAAAAGGGCGAGATGTGGGGTGATGAGCAACACATCGGGTGGTTCCGCGGCCGTTTCACCGTGCCGCAGGAGCTGGCGGGGCAGGAATTGTTTTTGCAACCGCAACTGAACGGCGAGATGCTCTATTATGTGAACGGCGTGGAAATGGGTATTTTCACAAAACAATGCCACCTGGCGCGCCAAAGAGCCAACCATTGGGTAAACCGCCTGTGCGCTTCGGCCACGGCGGGCGACACCTTGGATGTGGTGATCGAGTCGTGGTGCGGTCGCTACATTCCCAATTCCCACCCCTTTGGTGCTGGCGAATTGTGGCATGGCAGTTTCCGAACGGCGTATGAATCCATCGACGTGTGCGTGCGGGACGATCTATATTACAACACGTTCTTTGATCTGCACATCGCCACAGGGCTTGTGCGTTGCGGAGGGGTGGATCATTTCCGCCGTTGTGAGGTGTTGCGCGCGCTGGAAGATGCACACGAAGAGTTGTATTATCACGCGGATTACGTGGACGAGGAAACCTTCCGCGCGGGGCTTCGCGCATTGAACGCGCGCCTGCGCCCGCTGCTGGACACCAAGGGCACGGCCGCACCGTCCCGTCCCACCATCGGGATAATCGGACACAGCCATATCGATACCGCTTGGTTGTGGACCATTCCCGACACCGTCAAAAAGACTGCCCGCACCTTCTCGAACCAGCTGAACTTGATGGATCGCTATCCCGAACACCGTTTTGTGCAAAGTTCGGCCTATCATTGCGAAATGATGCGCCGCCACTACCCCGCGCTGTTCGAGCGCATTGCAAAACGTGTGAAAGAAGGCCGTTGGGAACCCAACGGCGGTGTGTGGGTGGAATGCGATTGCAACATCACGGGCGGCGAAAGTATGGTGCGCCAATTCTTGTGGGGGCAGAGATATACCCGTCGCTACTTCGGATACACGTCGGATTGTTTCTGGTTGCCCGACACCTTTGGCTACAGCGCCTCTATCCCGCAGATTATGAAGGGGTGCGGTGTGGATTATTTCCTCACCACCAAAATGGGGTGGAACGATACCAACCGCTTCCCGTATGATGCGTTTTATTGGCAAGGGTTGGACGGCACGCGGGTGTTCACCCATTTAAACACCATCGGTGCGAAAAACATGGAGCCGCAATGCCTTCACGATGTGGCGGGCGGCATCACCCAACGCGCCAGCACGCGTCGCCGTTTGCATGCCTACGGCCCGGGTGACGGTGGCGGCGGCCCGCAGTTTGAAATGCTGGAAGGCGCACGCCGTATGCTGGATCTGGAAGGCTGCCCCCGCGTGGAATACACCACGGTGGGCGAGTTTATGCGCACGTTGGAAGCCGAGGCGATCGAGCCGCCGCTGTATGCGAAGGAATTGTATCTGGAACTGCACCGCGGCACGCTCACGAACCAGCATGAGATCAAACGCAACAACCGCAAGGCGGAAATCGGCGTTCACGATCTGGAGTTTTTGACGGTGGCCCAAGCGGCAAGCGCAGGGGAGATTGCCACGGGCGAAAACGTGACCCCCATTTTGGAAAAGGTGTTGGTCAACCAGTTCCACGACATTTTGCCGGGCACGTGTATTCATGACACCCACGAGATGTGCAAGCAGGAAATGCGCAAGGTGCGCCGTGAACTGAAGGCGATGTGCGAGAGCACCCTTTCCACCACGGCGGACGCCGCCGTTACCGCGGTGAACACCCTGTCCTTCCCGCGGGAGGACGTGTGGTATGCCACCCTGCCTGCGGGCAAACACCTGAAGGGTGTGCCGTGCCAAAGCTTCACCGATTTTGAAGGAAACGTGCGCACCGCCGTGGGCGGCACCGTGTTGGCACCGCTTTCTGCCACGGCGTTTGCGTTGCAAGACGCGGAGGAAGGGACGTCCCCCTTCACCTACGACGGACAAAAACTTACCACCCCGTTTGCCGAAATGACGTTTGACGAGCGTGGCGCGATCGCCTCCTTTGTGGACACGCGTTGCGGGCGGGAACTGTGCGCGGGACAGCCGCTGAACACCTTCCTGTTTGGCGAGGACGTGCCGCTTGCATGGGAAAACTGGGACGTGGATGCCGACCTGCTTCGCAAACTGAAACCGTGTGCCACTCTGCTTTCGCGTGAATTGGTGTCCGACGGCGCGGTGGAGATGCGCCTGCGCAGTCATTATCGCATCAGCGAAAAAACGGATATTTGGCAGGATATGGTGGTGTATGCCGCTTCTCCCATGGTGCGGTTTGACACTAAGATCTGCTGGCAGGACGATCATCGTTTCCTCAAAGCGTCGTTCGATACCAACGTGCTTGCACCGCAAGCGCGGTTTGAGATGCAGTTCGGTTACGTACAGCGTTCCACCAACCACTCCACGTCCGAGGAGATCGCGCAGTTTGAAGTGGCGCATCACAAGTATATGGATCTGTCCGATACCCGCTACGGCGTGGCGATGCTGAACGATTGCAAGTACGGCGTGTCCGTGGAAGGCGGTTGCATCGGGTTGTCGTTGCACAAAGGCGGCTCCGCCCCCGATTCGGCGGGCGATCACGGTGATCACTTCTGCACCTACGCATTCTTGCCTCACACGAGTGGGTTTGCCGCCGATGCGGTGGTGCAGCCCGCCTATGCGCTGAACTATCCGCCCGTGGTGCTTGCGGGGCGGCGTGAGATGCCCTCGCTGGTCACGGTGGACGCGGACAACGTGATCGTGGAAACGGTGAAACCGTGCGAGGATGCCGAAAAGGCGTACATTCTGCGCTTGTATGAAGCGGAAGGCGGTTCGGCAACCACCACGTTGCGGTTTGCCAACGCCCCGCGCGCCGTCTATCGCACGAACATGTTGGAAGAAACGCTGGAAGAACTGGATTCCCAAAACGTAACCCTCTCCTTCTCGCCCTTCCATATCGAAACCATAAAAGTCGTCTACTAATAAAAAGCGAGGATTCCCGCATGGGAATCCTCGCTTTTGTTATGGCAACGTTTATTTTTTGTGCAGATATTGTTTCGCCAGATTCAAAATGAAACGGCAAGAAGACACGTTGAACAGGAACGCCGCACCGATGTATACGGCCGCGCCGACCGCCACCTGCACAAGCAAGATGTATATCGGATGCCAAGAAAGGGTGGATACGAGCAAAACAGGAGCGCACATAGCAAGCGACAGCAAGGTGGCGGGAATTAGATCGCGCAACTGTTCAAAATAGGAATACTTCACCAATGCTTTGACCGGTTGGGCGTTGATGAAAAAGCAAATAACGGTGCTGATAAGGCCCGTCAGCGCAATGGCGATCGGAGAGTCGAAGAAGACGACTGCGATCACCAGCAGGGCAACGCCCATGATCTTTTTAATGATCTCCAACTTCAAGAACAAGTCGCTGCGGCCAAGCGCCGTGACCGCCTGCAGGTTACAACTGTGAATGGGATAAAACGCAAAGGAGAAGCAGTAGATCTGCATAAACGGTACGCAGGGCAGCCAACGCTCGGTCAAAAGGAGTTCCACCAAGGCGGGCGCCACCAACGCAAGGCCGGTCATGATCGGGAAGATCAAAAACGAACCCACGGCGATGGAACGGCGCATCATGGCTTTCATACGCGCGCGGTCGTTTTGCTCGGCCGATAAGGCGGGGAACATAACCCCTTGCACCGCGCTGTTGACGGTGTTCATGATAAGTTGCGGAAACTGTTTCCCGCGGTTGTAAAAGCCCAGGGTGCTGCTGTTGTATTTCTTGCCGATCACCAAACTGCGCAGATCTTGATACAAGGTGTTCAGCAGATTGGATACCAACAGCTTCCACCCAAACGAAAACAGGACTTTCACTCGCGCCATGTTGCAGACGAGCCGCAACCGCCAGTCCACGGTAAAGTACATCACAGCACACGCGATGACGATGTGAAGCAGTTGATAGATGACCAGCGCCCACAGCCCCAGCCCGAAGAACGCGGCGACCACACCCGCAACACCGGACACGGCAATGGCGGTGACGTTGCTGAAAAACACCTTGCGGAAATCCATTTCACGTAAAATTTTCGATTGTTGCACGGCGTTGAACACGCTGGGAAACAGCATAAGTGACAGTACACGCAGCGGAGCAACCAAGGTGGGCATTTGATAAAAAAAGGCAATTAAAGGGGCTGTCACAAAAAGAACCGCGTACAACAGGGTTGCAATAAGGAAGGAGATCCAAAAAACAGAAGAATAATCCTCGTCCGTCACGTCTTTGTCTTGTACCAACGAGGAACTGAACCCGTTTTGGACAAAGACGTTTGCAAGTGAAATGAAGATGAGCATGATGGACAACACACCGTAATGCTCGGGAGCAAGCAGACGCGCCAACAGCAGTTGCAAAATGAATTGCACGCCTTGCACACCCAAACGCTCAAACAGTTTCCACGAAAAACCGGAAACAATCTTTCTGGTATTCATAGCGACTCCTTTCGGGTGGGCTTATCGCGCAAAATCCAAGGGAAAAAGGCACGCAGAAATTGCTTCGCACGGAATTTCACAGGATAGGCGCGCAGAATCTCACGATATTTCGGTTTGAAAAACGCTTTGTAATTCTTTTGGTGATAATCGATAAGGAACGAAAAGTGAGTGATCCGTCGCACACAGATATCGTGATATTCCCCATGGGTGAATGTATCAAACTCTTGCATCTCGCGGATCATTCGCTCATAATGTGCTATACGAAAGGACATATCATTTTCCACGTGAGATGACCAACTGCCCTTGCTCTTCTCGCGGTAACAGGACATGGTGTCGGACAGATAGTATACCGCACCTTGACTGCCAAAGAACAAAAGTGTCGGATCATCCCCCACTTTTGCAACCGTACGGAACGCGGGAGGCTCAGCCGAAAAGGAACGGTATAAGTTGCCGTCTATGAAAAATGATGTCGTGTGAAAAGTGGCGGTTTGGCAGGCCAGCTCCAAAAACTTGCGGGAAGACAACACCCCTGTCGGGAGAAGGTTCTCCGGATAGGTACGCCCCGCTGATTGCTCGTCTTCGGTAACGATTTCCACGGAATGCACACACATGTGACACTCGGGATGCGCCGAAAGAGCATCGAATTGTTTTTGCAGTTTGTGCGGATCGGTCCAGTAATCGTCCCCTTCACAAAAGGCGATATACCGCCCCTTGGAGGCCGGCGACAGATAGGTGCGGGTGATGGCGATCTTTTTGGAATGCTGATTCTCTGTTTGGAAGATCGGTTTGATGATATCGGGATACCGTTCTTGATATTCGCGTATGATGGCAGCGGTGTTGTCGGTGGAGGCGTCATCGTGAATGATGACCTCAAAGGCAAAGTCGGTTTGTTGCATAACCAGGCCGTCCAGGCAACGGCGAATGTAATTCTCATGATTGTATGCAAGGCACAACACAGAAACTGCGATGTCAGACACGCAGACCGCCCCCTTATCAAAACATGGTTATTTTTTACATACTATTCTGTATGCGCGTTGAATTTTTCGCTTGATCTTCCCCGCAAAAAGACAAATCTTGTCATACCCCCTGAATAAGACTTTTGAAAAGAGGTAAAGGCGGCACTCAAATTTTGTGCGGGGCGATAGTGATTGGTTACTTTTGAAATTGCGCAGGTACGCATCGAAGCAGCCGCCGTTTGCCAAAGATACCGCGACGCAAAAGCGAAACAGCATGTGCTTCGCCAACCGAGAAAGTGCTTTTTCATGATGTTGTTCATAAAACTGTGCACGGTGTTCCAATGCCCATACCGCATCGGGATTGACAGCTCTTTGGGCGGAATGCATGATGCTTGCCGGATTCTGAAAATACGCGTAAAGTTGTTGGTTTCCCAAAACAACGCGCTGACTTTCGTAGAAGAACTTGCCCGTCGTCGCTTCGTCTTCATGTATTCGCCCCTTGGGGAAGGGGTACTTTTTGACAATTTCGGTTTTGTAGAGCTTTCCCCACGCAACAACCAGATACAGATAAAGAGGGCCAAAAAGTTCCTTGCAGGCTTCTCGACCGGAAAGCACTTGCTCCAACGGCAACCGGTCGTTACAAGAGTATGCAACGGTGTCTGCATCCGTTTTAAGGAAAAGGCAACAAGAGATATCCGCAGCATGTTTCGTTAGCAGACCGTACAGATATTCAATGTAGTTGCTCGATACATAATCGTCGGAATCAATGAACGAGACATATTGGCCGGTTGCCTTTGACACGCCGTAATTTCGCGCATCGGAAAGGCCACCGTTCTCTTTGTGATACACTTTGATTCGGGGGTCTTTTTGGGACAGCTCATCGCACAGACGTCCGCAGTTATCCGGAGATCCGTCGTCGACGAGGATGATTTCAAGATGGCGATATGTTTGCTGCGTTAAACTGTTGACGCACCGTGCGAGGAATTTTTCCACCTTATACACAGGGACAACAATGCTTATCAATTCGTTCATACCACAACACCTTCACAACGTTTTAACGAAGGGCGCCTCGTCAAACTAACCGCCCCCTAACGTTTAGTATACCACAAGCCACGCAACAAGTCAATGAAGCGAGAAGAAAAAGACGGTGTTACAGAAAGGGTTTTGAGAAAAAACGGACTTCCCGTAATGGGAAGTCCGTTGTGGTTTTATGACATTTCCGTTGCGCGTGTTGCTTCTTATTTTGCTGTGGGGAAAGCCGTGATCTTCCCAACGGAATACTGCAGAATTAGACGGGCATCGGTAGAATCGATCTTGCCGTCGCCGTTCACATCCGCCATTTCCACGTCCAGCGCGGTCGTGCCGATCTTACGCACCGCAAACTGCAAGGTCAAACGGGCATCGGTAGAACCGATCTTGCCGTCGCCGTTCACATCGCCTGCTTTTGCCACAAAATCGAATTTTACCGTTTCGTTGTGTCAGCACACGGAACAGGTGCGGGTGATCTCGCCGCGCTCGTCTTTGGTGGCGGGTTTGGTGATCACGCCTTCTCCGTTGAAGGTGTGGGGCTTTTCCAAAAGGGGATCGCCGTCCCGCACGATCTTTTTGCACACGTCACACCACAGGTCGCCGCTGTTGCCTTTTTCGGAACAGGTGGACTCTTTGGTGTTGATCAAAAAGGTGGTGTGCCTCGGAATGATCGTGCCCTTGTTTTCCTCGCTCACAAAGCCGCAATCGATGCAGGCTTTGTCGCCCGAATAGCCTTTGGTAAAGCAATCTTCCGCTTTGTAATTGATGAGTTTGGTATCTCCCTTATGCTCGCAATCCACCAGACGGTCGGCCGCCTCGTTCAACGCCGCTATGGCGGCTGCCAGGGCTTGTTCGGTTGCCCAATCGTCGTTCAGCACCGTCTTTACCTGCTCGACCACTGCAAGGTATTCTTTCACGGAAGCGGGGGTCTTGTAGAGCGTGATCTCGTCGGTTTGTGCGATCAAGTTTTTCAGCGGGGTTTTGTCCACCAACGCGATGATCTTGATCTCTTTGAGATTGGACACGTCGGGATGCACCGCGCTGTCCGACATGCGGAACGAACCGAGGCCGTTCAGTCCGTTGGTGAAACAGGCGTCGTTCAATATCACCCGCACCACGCCGTCTTCGGTCATCTTTGTGGAGGTATGTTTCCACTCAGAGCCGGAACCCGTTTTTTTCACCTGATAGGCCCAGCTGAAGTCAACGGCTTCGTAGTTGGGATCAAAGGTGAATTCGATCACCACGGGGCTTAAAAACGCCCCTTCTTTGAGCAAGGATCTCGTCACGGAAAAATAATAGTAGCGAATGTCGCCGTCTTTGTTGACGCCTTCGACGTTGAGTTTGCCTTTGATGCCGTTGTCGACAACACCCTCGATCGCGGGATAATAGTCGCACAGCACCTCTTCTTCGTAACGAATGTAATCGTAGCCAAGGTCGTTGCCCCGATTCAGCGTATCGTTATCTACCAGCATCACCGATTGGATATACAGCACTCCCGCACCGTCAGGGCACCCCAAAATGGTGAAGGTGTTTTGTCCAATCTTCTTCATCTCGGCAATTTCTTCTGCCGTGAAGGTGTGGATGACCAGCGCCGACTGTTTGCTCTTAAGCCCGTCACGACCGGTCAACATATCAAAATGATCGTCGTCACGGCTGTCTTGGTTATTGTTGTTGTTTTGGTTGTTGGTGTAGTTGAAGCGGAACAACTGCAATCCGCTTTCCCGCCATTCCAGATCGGCGTAATACTCAATAACCAGCGACATACCCTTGCCGTTCGGCAGGTCGGAAAGATCCGCCACCAACTCCATGCCTCGCCAATCGCGCGGCAGTTGAATGCCGTATTCGCCCGTATCGCCGATGGCAACGGGAGTCAAGTTGACAAGGTCGCCTCTTCGTTTCAGCACCGCCCCCGCGCCGATGGCAAGCGCACCGCTGTCGGTGGTGAACCATGCGTACGGCTCCGGCAAGTCGCCGAAATCGGGCAGTTTGGGTGTTTCGCGGCCGGCTTCCAGCAGCGTGCCGCAGGTCAAGCAATAGATGTCATCGGTTATGCCGCCTTCCTCTTTTGTGGCGGGACGTCCGCCTTCTCGGCGAAGGTTCACATCGTTTAAAAGCATATACTCGTGCATTGTATCGATCATGGCGTTGTCGGCCGCGTCTTCCACACAATAGGTCGACACGTCATAGATCTCCACGCGAGCCAACGCCGCTGTCTGGTCCTTTTCAAAGCGGAACGAACCCACGCCGTTCAAACGGTTGGCAAGGCCGGCATTCACAAACACACTCGCCTCTCCGTTCACAAAGGTGATGGGACCAAACGGAGTCCACGTGTAATGCGAATTGGTCGGCTCGTGAAGTTCGTTGCCGCCGCTGACATCAAACTCGCCGCCGTGCATAGTATCGTTCTCATGTCCCTCTTTGGCATAGAACTTGAAGAGCAGCGGTTTGTTTTTGGTGTAATCCTCAATCAGCGCTTCGCCGCCGGTGACCTTGAAGTAGCAATAGCCGTTAAAATCGGGGCGCGATTCGGTGTGCGCTTCGCGCACCTGCGACGTCACGTTGTACGCATCCTGCACCGTAATGATGGGATAGTATGCGCACAGCGGTTTTTCGGAAAAATCAAAATACGAATAGCCGAGATCAAAATCGTTCGGTGCATACTCGGTTTTGATCAGGCGCACCGATTGCAAATAGGTGTTATTGTTGTCGCAACCGGCGACCTCGATGGTGAACTCACCGTCCCCGATAGCGGCCAGCTCTTCGGCGGGATAGGTATAGAAGATCAGTCCCGACTGACGGGTAACAAGATCCCCTCTGCTTGCAAACACGTTCTGCCAATGGGCATCATGCTCCTGGTTCGCCACCGCGTATTTTGAGGGGTAGAAACGGAATTGCTGATGGCGAATTCCATCGGCGTGAATGTAATATTCGATCACCAGCGTCACGCTCTGTCCCGGCGCCAGATCGGACAGCATCGCACCCGACAGGGTGATGCCGTTCCAGTCACCGTTCAGCAAAATGCCGTGTTCGCCCGTGTCGCCGATCGGCACCACGTCGGTCGTGCCGTGTTCTTTCACACCCAGCGTTGCGGTGACGTTCAACACGCCGCCTTCGGTAGTGAGTTCGGCAAACGGCCGATCGGCGGGCAACGCGGGGATAACCTCGCCCGCTTTGGCCAATTCACCGCACACCGAGCATGTGATGTTGCCTGTAAATCCGGCCGTACCGTAATCCGGTTTCACCGCATCTTCGATCACTTCGGTGTGACCGAGAGCAGGAATCACTTCGCCGTATACCGTCTGCACCCCGCAGCCCAAGGTGCAAAATCGGTCGCCGGTATAGCCGTCTTCGGTGCATGTGGGGGTAAGGACTCCTTGCAGTTCGCCTTCCACGTGGGCACACCCGCTGTCGTCAACCTTTATCGGGATCTCTTCCCCGCCCGCAAGCACCGTGTCGCAGGTGGCACACAGCGTCGCCGCTTCATAGCCGGCCTCAACATAGGTTGCCTCTTTGCGCGGGAGGTGAACAAGGTTGTGCTCATTCGCGAGCATCCACGCGTGCAGTTCCTCTTTCGTAGCGTTGCTCGTAACCTCTTTTTGGCAGCAAGTGTTGAGATCATACAGTTCCACACGTTTGATCTGTGCCGCCTCTGCTGCACGGAAACGGAAGGAATAGTTGTTGGTTCCGTTGCTGAAACTGGCTTCCTCCAAGAAGGCCAGACCAACACCGTTTGTCACCGTGATAATCGGGCAGGAAAGACCGTTGCTCGCCGCCCAACGGTTCCCTTTGTTTGTTTCAAAGTCACCCAGCGGCAGCGTCACGTTTTCATACCCTTCGTTGGTATAGACCTTCAAAAGTTTCGGGGCGGTCTTGGTCTTGTCGGCGATTACTTGATCTCCACTCACCACAAACCCCCAATAGTCGCTGTCTTCCAACTCGATGGAGAGGTTATGGCTGTTCGCCATCTTCACATCGGGATAATACGGGGAGATCGCGCGGCTCTGCAAGTCGCAATAGGCGTAACCGGGATCCGCGGTTTCTTGCACCACGTATTCCGTGTTCACAAAGCGAACCGACTGAATGTACACCGTGCCTGCGCAATTGGTTGTGCCCCAAAAACGGATCAATCTGTGCGGATGCACGGGAACATCTTGCTTATACACGGCCAATTCCTCGGCGCTCAACGTGCGGGCGAGCAGTACCGATTGGCCGATCGGTGTATTCTCCACCCATACGTCGGCTTTGTTCAAATCTTCGCCGTCGGTTTCCATGGAGGGGGACAGTTGATAACGGAATGCTTTCGCGTGTGCGCCCTCGGTGAAATAATATTCCACCAACATCGTCACACTTGTACCTTCCGGCACGGTTGCCAAGGGAGTACCTTCGGCCCAAAAACCTTGCCAGTCACCGTTGATACAAATGCCGTATTCACCGGTGTTGCCGATTTCCGTGGGGGTGAAATTCTCGCCTCCCACAATCGCGTTGGTATCCAACGCGCCGCTGTTGGCATCGATATACAGATACGGCACGGGCAACTCTTCCGCCGCCGTGAACAGCGTGATTCCGTTGAGGCAGGACAAAAGAAGCGCCGCGCTCAATACCATGGACAGGAATCGTTTCATTATATCTTCATCCTTTCGTTGGATTTTGCGCGATCAAGCAGCAGGAAACTCTTTGATTTTTCCAACAGCATATTGCAGTATGAGCCGCGCATCGGTGGAATCCACCTTTTTGTCGCCGTTCACGTCTGCCGCATCGCCTGCGGGCAGTACGGTGACTTTCCCAACGGCATATTGCAACACCAAACGCGCGTCGGTGGAATCCACCTTTTCGTCGCCGTTCACATCGCCCATTGTTACGCTGCCGGGCGTCACGTTGCGGCCGATGGTACTCTCTTCGCTGCGAATAACGTAAAAATAGTCGATCGACATATCCGTTTCGGCTTGGAGCGATTCACTTGGCGAGGCAAACGCGGCAAACCAGAAGCCGGTCACGGTGTTTTCGCCTTGGAAAATGTCTGCCATTTTCTCCGTTGTTCCCTTGCCGATCACACGGCTGTTGTCGTCCAACAGATACACCGTTACCGTCTTGTTCGCGGCGTTGCGTGCGTCCACTTCCAATGCCAAGCGGTAATACGTGCCAAACTGAATGCTTCCGATGGATTGCCCGTTTTGTTGACAGACCGTACCGTCCTTCTTGATGGAAACGATCTCTTGATTCTTCACATCGGCGTTCGACAGACGAATGTATACGGCGCTGTCGTCGGAATCCCGCATCGCATCCACCGTGAAGCGCCATTCCATACGGTACAACGCATTCGCCGTGCCGCCCGTCAACTCAAACGGCATCTCCTGCGTCTTGTTTTGTCCTGCTTTCAAACCCATTGCGATCTGGAACGGATCCAGCCGCAAACGCACAGCGCCACGCCGCAGGGAAACGTATTTTGTGTTGTCTACTTGATAGAGCGATGTGTTGGTGAATTTCTCTTTTGCGAAATCGTCGAACGATTCCACCACCACCACTTCGCTGTCGTCGGTAAACATCACGTTTTGCGGCACGGAATAGCGGCTCTTTCGTTCGCGGACATACTTGAGAGTTCCGATCTCATCCCACGCGCTCATATCACCGTGCACATACCCTGCGGTGATGTGCAGATTTTGTTTTCCTTTCCCTGCCACCAGCGGCGGGATCTCTTTGCCGCTGTGCACAAGCGGAACGGTAAGCCCCACGTTGTTCAGCACCCCATCGCCCTGCATTTCAAACAGCGGCGTTTCGCGGTGCGCATACATCGGGTTGTACATGTTCAGTCGGCCGCTGTCCACGCGCACGCTGGCGGTGGGGGGATTGGCGCTGTCGCGCGTCCATTCCAAGTAGTTGAAAACGGTGATTTCGCCTTCAAACGTATCCTTCAGCCAGATCGCATAGATCGGCTGTTTCTCTTGATCGACCGCCCAGCGCTTGGTGTTCAGGTTGTCGCCCGCCGAGTTGAACGCCGTAAGCTGCATATTGGTGAATGCCACGTCGGTTGCTTTTTCCACCATCACCGGCACCGTGCCGTAATCGACACCGTGACCGTAGATGCGCGCATCCGCCGCGCCACCCGCTTCGCCGATCAGATGCACACCGATGTAGCTGGCGTAGTTAAAGCAGTTGTACACCAACTGGTCTTCCACGTGACCGAGTTGCAACACAATGCTGTGATTTGCAAACTGTGCCTGCATCGGCTGATGGAACCACGAACACTCGTTGGCATTGGAGGGCACACCGCCAAAGCCACTCCACGTGGAGCCGTTGGTATAAATGGAGTTGTAGTTGAACTGATAGTTGCGAATATATCCCCCCGTAGAACCGTTGCCCACCGTTATACCGCGATTAAGGAAATGGCCCGACAGGAAATCGATCACGTGGCGGTCACAGCGATGAGTCATAAAGTCCACACCGTTCCAACCGTTGCGGATGGTGACGTTTTTCAAGTAAATATCCGCGCCCGTTCCGCGCACCGTGTAGGGATACGGCAGGAAATCGAATTCGTAGTAGTCCACGGAGGTGTCTATGCCGTTTTCGGCGGTGGCTACGGGATCAAGCACCGTGTCCACCTTGCGGTAGGTTTGGTTTTGATTGGGATAGTTGAAGATCACGCCGCGCATGCCACTTTTTTCCGCCATTGTCACGGTGGCGGCAGAGGTGTATTCATCGCGCCCTTTTTCAATGGGGGTATATATTTGGAAAACGGTGTTGACCGCTTTCGGAATGGAGGCATAGTCGCCCGATCCGCGCAGTTCCACTCCGCTGGGAATGGCAAACGTTCCGTCGATGCGGTATCTGCCGGGGCGCAAAAACAAGGTGCCGCCGCCCTCGCCGAGTTGGGTGAGATAGGATTGGATCTGTTCGGTCACGTCGGTCGCGCCGCTGTTATCAATGTCGGTGGGCACGATATAGCGGTCGTTTTCCGGGCCGACGACGGGTGCGGCCGCCTCCTCCCGCGTCATCGGTTCATACGTGTCAAGCGCCACCTTTTCCGCCTCGTAGTCGAGAGGGCAATGGCCGGCGTTTACGTATTCGATTTCTTCGCCGTAGGAATCGGTGTTGCCGAGCAGAATACCCGACACCGTGCCGTAGTTCAATTCCACCTGCGGTGCTTCTGTCAGGAACTTGTTGTTCACGAAGATGCTGTTGCCTTTTTCGGTGTACACACGGCCGCCGCGCACAGTGGATGCCAGCAAGTGGAACTGCGCCAGACTGTTGCTGTGGAACAGGGCGTATTGGGTGGCGTGAATGTTGGCGTTGTAGTACGCCAACGTACCCGACGTGTCACCCGTGATGTACACACCGTATTCGCAGTTCTTCATGGTGATGTCCAGCATCGCTTCCGACGTGAACATCACACCGTACACAAAGTGCCCGTACTTGCAGTTGATGAGATTCAACCCCACGCATTGGCCGTTTGGATACGAACCGTCCACGCTTTGTGCAAACAGCAGACCGATGTTGTAGCCGTCAATATCGGAATAGGTTACGTACGACCAGTCCATACGGCGGATGGTGATGCCGATGCCGTAGTTATACAAAAGATCTTTCAACGCGGCAACGTCTTTCTCGCTCGTAGGGGCCCCCGGCAAACCGGAATTGATCCAATAATCTGCCGCAAAATGGATCTCTTCAATACGCGCCACGTCCACGACTTTATCGAAATCCACGCCGATATTGAGTGGCGTGCCGTAAATGTTCCACGCATTCGGACAGTTTGCTACCGTGAGCGAACGAATGCCGAAATACGAGTTGTAAAGCGTGATGTTTTGAGCAAACGTATATTGGTTCAGGTCGATCGTGGGGGGATACGGAATACCCTCCACCGTCTGTTCGGGATACCAAAAACTGACGTTGCGTACCACCGTGTGCGCGCCCATTGTGACAAACGGCGTTCCATCTGTCACGCCCTTGCCGCAATACACCTTCAGAATGGTGCCGCGCGCTGCCGCACTCTCGTCGGGGTTGGTCCATTCGCCGATGAGGGAGGTGCCGTCGGGCACGTCCAACTCGCTGCGGCAATCCCATTCGCCCGCAGGGATGAACAGCGCACCGCCGCCTGCCGAGGCCAATCCCTGCAACAGCGAATTGATGGCAGGAGCGTAGTCTTTTCCCCTTCTTTATTTATCACACGCACCTCGGAATGGGTGTCGAGATATTCTTTCAAGTTATAGCCGGCATACACGGGCGAACTGTTGTCGTATGCCGCACCGACTTCCATCTTGCGATACACCGGCTCTTCCGTCGTAAAGGTACCGTCGCCGATCGGTATCTCCTCTTCGGAAGGCGGCTCTTGCGCCGTGTCCACGATGTAGAGGTTGCATAATTTGAACGTGCCTTTGCCGCCGTGATACTCTTGTGCGGCGTTTTCCGATATGTAAATACGGACATAGTTGAACGCCGCCGTATTAAACTCGCCGCCCGTTTTCGTGGTAAACGCAGACAGCGGAATGGTGATACGATTCCACTTGCCGGGTGTAAACGTAAACGCATCCCCGCATGTGATACCGAGCTCTTCCACGTCGCATTTGCCGCCGCTGGTGATTTCGCATTGACCTTGCAAGTTGTTGCCCATCATATATTCAATGAATTTTTCATCGCCGGAAAGATAGGTATCCATTTGGATGGCAATACGGTCAAGATCGTCACCGTACAAGTTTTTGATGTCCAGCGGTTCGATCAATGTGCCGCGTGAAACGAAGATGCCGGCTTTGTTCAACGTGAGATTGTGCAGAAACCGCAATCCCAAGTCACGCAGAATGTATCCGCCCGTCTCCTCTTCGGCCGTTGCTTGTATGTTCGCCACGCTCACAAAGGGCAGCAGCAAACAAATACAAAGCACCGTAGACAAAATGCGTTTTACCATACTTTTTCCCTAACCTTTCTTGCTTTTGATCGTCGCACGTCTTTCGCTAGTTAAACATATAATACATCATATAACAATTCTTTCCTTTTTGCAACGGGTACTTTTTGTAAAAGTCGTGTTTTATGCCCCTCAAAAACAGAGGACACGTTTGCGGGTGCCCCGCAAAC
>JAZSHJ010000051.1:0-5825 GCA_045533175.1 Acutalibacteraceae bacterium | reverse complement strand
AAAGCACACACCCCAACGGGGTGTGTGCTTTTTGTTTGGCGGAGAGAGGGGGATTCGAACCCCCGATACCTTTATAGGGTATACACGATTTCCAATCGTGCGCCTTCGACCAGCTCAGCCATCTCTCCGTACATCGCTTTTCAAGGCGCCAGTATATTATACTGAACTGCGAAAGAAAAATCAAGTGTTTTTTTCAAATTTTCAAAAATTTCTTTACATATGGAAATAGCGCTGTATATCGCGGCGACGGCCAAGCACCAGCACCGAACCACCCTGCGGCATCGCCGTGTCGGGGGTAACCGCCATGTTCAAGCGTCCGTCTTCCTTAACTCCAAGGATGTTAATACCGTACTTTTTGCGGATATCCAATTCAATCACCGTGCGACCTTCCCAATCTTCGGGCACAGCCACTTCAAAGATCGCATACTCGCCGTCCAGTTCGATATAATCCAAAATATGATCTGCGGTGTACCGAATGGCCGTCCACGAAGCCAGTTCCCGTTCGGGATATACGACTTCGTCCGCCCCGTTCTTCAACAGGAACTTGGCGTGCACGTCGTTTGCCGCACGGGACACCACCAGCGGCGCACCCAACTCCTTCAGCAACGACGTGGTTTGCAGCGAGTTTTGAAAACTTTCGCCGATGGTCACGATACACAAATCAAAATTCCGCACACCGAGCGAACGCAAAAACTCCTCGTTCGTGGCATCCCCGATCTGCGCACCTGTGACGTACGGCAATACGGTGTTCACCCGTTCTTCCACTTCATCGATCGCCATCACCTGATGTTTCAAACTACTCAGTTCGCGCGCAATATGCTGTCCGAACAGACCAAGACCGATCAACAATACCGATTTCATCATCCAATCTCCTTATCCAACCGTAATGTTTTCTTCCGGCAAACGGGACACGTTCCCGCGATTATCCGACAACGCGGCGTAAATCATGGTAAGACCGCCCACACGGCCAAACAGCATCAACGCGATCAATATGCCGCGCGACACCGTCCCCAACTGTGACGTAATGCCAAGCGTTGTTCCCACCGTACCGATCGCCGAAGCGGTTTCATACAAACACGCAAGCAACGGAATGCCCTCGATATGGCAAATGGCAATGCCGCTGCCCAAAAACAGCACGGTATACATCATCAAAATGGCCGCCGCGCTGCGGAAGGTGGCGTTCGGCAATCGCCGTCCGAAGAAGTTGGCGTATTCTCGCCGACGGAACACCGAGACCGCCGAGGAACCCAACACCGCCACGGTGGTGGTTTTCATACCGCCCGCAGTCGATCCCGGTGATCCGCCGATCAACATCAGTCCCATCATAATCGCCAATCCGGGCGCGCTCATCGCCGCCAGATCCACCGTGTTAAATCCCGCTGTGCGCGCCGTGACCGATTGAAACAGCGAATACCAAACTCTCGCGGCCATCGGCTCGTTTTTAAATTCCAAAAAGAAGTAATAAAGCGCGGGTGCAAAGATCAGCACCGTTGTCACCGTGAGAATGACCTTGCTTTGCATACGGTAACGGGACACGTGCCATTTGTAACGGAAGATGTCCTCCCACGTCAAAAAACCGATGCCGCCCAGCACGATCAACAGCATCACCACCGTATTCACAAGCGGATCCGCCGCAAAGGTAGTGAGCGAGGAAAACGGAGAGCGCACCCCCATTAGATCGAATCCCGCATTGCAAAACGCCGATACGGCATGAAACGCGGCATACCAAAGTCCGCGCCAAAATCCGAACGTACGACAAAACGCGGGGGCGAGCAACAATGCACCCACCGCTTCCACCGCGAAGGTCACCTTCAAAATAAAACCTGTCAACCGTACGATGCCGCCCATTTGCGGGGCGGCCACCGCCTCTTGCATCAAACTGCGCTGACGCAGACTGATCTTTTTGCCCGTTAACCGCACAACGGAAGCGGCCACCGTTACCACGCCGAGTCCGCCCACCTGAATAAGCAACAACAGCACAAACTGACCGAATCCACTCCAATAGGTTGCCGTATCCCGCACGATCAATCCCGTCACGCAAGCGGCGGACGTTGCGGTGAACAGCGCATCCGAAAAGGGTGTAACCCGCCCGTCACGAGAGGAAACAGGCAACATAAGGATCAAAGCGCCAAGCAAAATAACGCCGACGAATCCGAGCAAGATCACCCGAAACGGCGAAATTTGAAACCGACGTTTTGGCTTTTTCACGCAACTTCCCCCCTTTGATAGTATACCATAGTCCCTATTATACCTACCTTTATCCTAAATTGCAATAGGGGATGGAAGATGTTGACACTTTTTTGATCGTGTGGTATAATTTACCGTAGTAAACCGTTAACTTTTCGGAGGTGTTTTGTATGTTATCTGTCATTTGTCCGAATTGCGGCAAGGAGGCACCCGAAAACGCGTTGTTCTGCACCGGTTGCGGCACGCGGTTGGAAAAGCCACCCGCAGAAGAGGCTCCCGTTGCCCCCGTGGCAGAGGTCGCCGCAGCGCCCGCTGAAGAATCGTCCGCCCCCGTGGCCGAAGCGCCCGTGGCAGTTCCTGCAGCGGATCCCGTTGTACCCGCCCCCGTAGCCGAAACGCCTGTTGCCGAAGCGCCCGTGGCAGTCCCTATAGCGGATCCCGTTGTGCCGGTACCCGCACAACCCCGCCGTCGCACCCCCACGTGGTGGAAGGTAATTCGCTGTTTCTTCAGCATTCCGCTGACCGCTGTGTTGACCGTTCTGCTTATCGGCGTCATCGCCATGTTTGGATTGCAAAATCTCACCCGTGCCGACACTCTCGAGAGCATGATCAAGGATATGAATATCATCGATACCATCGCCGAAGAGATGTCGGACGGGGAAACCGATTCGCTGGCCGAAGCGTTGTATGACGAATACTACGAAGCCGCCGTAAATTCCGATGCAGACATTATTTTGACCGAAAGCGAATTGACGGAGTTTATTGAAGACTCCACCATTGAAGACTTCATCGCCGAAAAAGGCAGCGAGTTCCTCTCCGCATTCCTGAGTGGAGAAAACGACGCCAAGATCACGGAAGACGAGCTCTTGGACTTGATCAAAGATAACGAAAAGGTCATCGAAAAAGTGACCGGCGGCCACACCCTGACCGACAACGATTATGCGATGATCGAAGATTTCATCAAGGAAGAAAATCTTGCCGAACAGTTCGATATGTCGAAAATGGGACTGGATGAAGATCTGTCCGAGGATATGTCCGTGGTGCGTACCGTGTATTCCAGCGGAATGTGGTTGCTTATCGGCGTGTCGCTTTTCGTGCTTTTGCTGATCGCGCTGTTCAATCTCTGCGGCCGCTGCCTCACCGCGCTGTATAGTGGTATCGCTTTACTCATCGCAGGCGGTTTCGGTGCGCTGACGTTGGTGGCTCAATCCGCTGTTCTCTCCATGGCGCGTGCCGAGATGAAGGATACCGAGCTGAACCTCATCAAGCCGGTTGTTGAAACGGTTTTCCACGGTTTCTGGGTGGCGGGCCTTGTGGCTTTGGCGGCCGGTGCAGCGTGCATTATCCTCTTTGCAATCGTGCGTATTATCAGTCGTAAAAAGCGCATGTAAAGCAAAATAACTTGTCATAAAGCAACGAAAAAGAACAAATTTTCGGAAAAATCGAAAATTTGGTCGTTTTTCTATTGACAAACGGATTTTTTCGTGTATACTGAAATCACAGTAAAACATTTGTTCGTTTTTTGAAGGAGGAATCCATTATGATGAATACGTTGTTCGCTTTGCTGATGGCAGGGATGTTTTTGTATATGTTGATTCGTGCCAAAATGCCCGAAACGCGGGCGCTCCTGTGGTTGCCTGCGGGCACCTGTGCGGTGGAATTGATGACCGTCGGTTTGCTTTCGGTCACGAAATTCCCCGTGGTCACCCTGCTTTTGATGGCGCTTCGTTTGTCGCTGTTCGGCTTTTGTGTTCTGGTGATGAAACGGGATGCCGCCTTGGCACGCGCCCGCCGTCAAAAGCGCGCACAGTTGAAGCGGCGCCTGCATGCCGCACTCAACCCCCTGCACGAAATTCCCGCCGGTGCGGCCACCGCGGCCGCCGCCCGCGAAGTATGCATCGCCTAACCTGTCTTTCAAAGGCTGTCGGTAAGAAAACCGGCAGCCTTTTTTGTGTATTTATCAGCTTTTCTTGCTTTTTTGCGGTTTTCCGCTTGCTTTTCGGAGAAAATATGGTATTCTTTCGTTAGAGCGAGCGTTTAACCCCAAACCCTTAGGGAGGCTTATTTGATTATGATCGAACATTTTTTAACCGTCGGCACGCAAGTGATGGTGTTGTTTATTTTGATCGGCGTGGGGGTTATTTGCACCAAAGCGAACCTGTTGCGGGATACTACCGTGCGCGGCATGGCGGATATCGTGTTGCTGTTTGCCACCCCCTGTGTGATCATTCGCTCGTTTCAACGCGCAGTTACTCCCGAATTGATGAAGAATCTCGGCATTGCCGCCCTTGCCGCTGTGGGGGTGCACCTTTTGGGAATCGCGTTGGCACACCTGTTGTGCCACGACAAGGACACAAGTCGCGCGTGCGTGTTGCGCTTCGGTGTAGTGTTCTCCAACGCAGGATACATGGCCATCCCTTTACAGCAAGCGATCTTGGGGGATGACGGCGTGTTTTACGGGGCGGTATTTGTAGCCGTGTTCAACATCGTGCTGTGGACCTACGGTGTCGGAGTTATGAGTGGCGGTGTAAAGGCGTTGTCCTTGCGCAAAGTGATAATCAACCCGGGGTTGATCGGCGTGGCGTTGGGGCTTCTGTTCTTGCTGTGCGGCATCACCTTACCCACCGTGATCGCCTCTCCCATCAACCATCTGGCCAATTTGAACACCCCTCTCCCCATGCTCATCATCGGCTACTATCTTGCAGGGGCCAACATCAAGGAAGCCTTACGGGATCGTTCGTCCTATATCACCATCGCATTGCGATTGGCGGTCATTCCGCTGATCACGCTGGGGGCGCTGTGGCTGTGCGGTGTACGTGGCACGGTATTGGTTTCGGCCGTAATCGGTGCCAGCGCACCTGTTGCCACCGCCACCACCATGTTTGCGGCGAAATTCGATCGTTCCCCCACCCTGTCCGTTAATCTTGTGGTGTTATCCACCTTGTTGTCCGTAATCACCATGCCCCTGATCGTGGGGCTCGCAGGCATTATCTAAAGGAGGTCACGTTATGTTGTATCAAAACTTGGATATCCACGGTGCCGTGGAATTGGAACAGGTGGAAGGCGGCGTTGTTCCCTATCGCCTGCCCCGTGCGGTGTGGGAACCGTTGGATCTGAAAGATCACGCGCTCACCCCTGTGGGCATTGAATTGCGTTTCGTGCCCGAGGGGGAAGTGAAACTCACTCTTTCTGCGCGCGGAAGCAATCATGCCACCGTTTTTTACGGCGCGTTGCAATCGGGCGAAGGGATCCAGCACATCACCATCCCTTCCACCCCCACCACCTTCACCTTCCTGCCGCCCAAAATGAAGCGTCACACATCGCACGTGAAAGAACTTTACGATCTGCCGTATGACGACGGTGTGGTGCGCATTCTGTTGGGCAATGCATCCATTACGGTACATAGCATCGAAGGTCCGTGCCGCCCGCCCCGTGCGGAGGAGTTACCCGCTAAAACAGGTATATTCTACGGTTCGTCCATCACACAGGGCGCCTGCTTACCGTCCAACACCTTGCTGTGGAGCCGCCGTGTCGCGGAAGCGCTCGGGTGTGACCACTTCAACCACGGCGTGGCAGGGCGTTGCCGTGTGGAACGTGAAATCACCGATTGGCTGTCTGCCCGCGACGATTGGGATTTT
>JAZSHJ010000103.1:0-22156 GCA_045533175.1 Acutalibacteraceae bacterium | reverse complement strand
CCCCGACTTTCTCGGCTTGCTTCGGTCAGGCGTTTTTGGAACTGCATCCCACCAAGTATGCGGAAGAACTCGTGAAGAAGATGGAAAAGAGTGGCGCGAAGGCGTACCTCGTGAACACCGGTTGGAACGGTACCGGCAAGCGCATCTCCATCAAAGATACCCGCGGTATCATTGATGCGATCCTCGACGGTTCCATCCTGAAGGCCGAAACCAAGAAGGTTCCCTACTTCAACTTGGAAGTGCCCACCGCCCTGCCGGGTGTGGATCCCGCGATCCTTGATCCGCGTGACACCTACGCCGACGCGGCCGAATGGGATGCCAAGGCGCAGGATCTGGCGGCGCGCTTCATCAAGAACTTTGTGAAGTACACCGGCAACGATGCGGGCAAGGCGCTTGTGGTGGCCGGTCCCCAGCTGTAAGATAAATTCATTAACCCCCGTCTTTCTTGCGAAAGGCGGGGGTTTGTGTTACGGTGCGGACGATGGAATGAAGAGAATTTCGGTATAGTCGGTCGTTATGGGACAAAAACCTTGCACAAACAAAAGGTGTATGTTATACTTACCTTGTATAAGACTTTGTGAAAAGAAGGGACAGTATGAAGAGATATGTAAAACGGTGGTTGTCCGTGCTGTGCACGGTGGTGTTGCTGTGCAGCAGTTTCGGCGTATGCGGCACGGTGACGGCCGCGGTGAACGAGTATCCGAACTCATGGTGGGTATTTCCGCCGAAGGAGGTGTCGGATGAGCCAATAACCACGTATCCTTTGGCGGGGAAAAACGTTTCTGTTTCCTGCAGCTACTGCGAAGTGCAGTTACCTGCGGACGTGGAATACGAATATCTGTCGCTGTATGTGAAGGTCACCTTGAACCGTGCGGTGGCGGATGCGTTTAACAAAGGCGGCAGTATCGAGTTGGCCAATGCACGCGCGGACAGTTCCGAGATCCATTGGAATTTGAATTCGGTCCTTTGGAAAAGCGGGTTGAACGAAGTGTATCTTCCGTTCCGTGCCGCCGCGGCAAGCCACGGCAGTACCGGCCCGTTTGATCTTACCAAAACCATCAATTGGTTCCGCTTGTATACTACTCCCGGTGAAGCGCTGTTGGAAAGCAATGGCGAGATCACGTATCACGAGATTTCCATTGTGGATACCACCGAAGGCGGTATCACTTTTGGTGCGACCGATACGTATCTGCAAGCGTCCCGTCCGTTTTCTTCCGCACCGAACACGTTTGAAGTGAGTGTGAAGGCGGATCCCTTTGCCGACTATACGGAAGACAGCTACACCATTCTTTCGGCGCAGGACGGCGAAGGAAACACGGCTATCGAACTGGCCATGACGGCGAAGGGTGCTCTGCACGCACAATGGGGCGGAAAGTCGATGACGGTGAATTGCGACGTGCGCAAAGGAAAATGGGTGGATATTGCGTTGGTGCGTGATGCGGCGGCCGACCGTTTCCTTGTGTACGTCGACGGCACGCAAACGGCCGCGTTCCCGGGTGCAGGTGCGGCAATCACGCCTGCCACGGCACTTTGCGTGGCTTCGGGCGGCGAGGGGGCCACCTTCCAAGGCGGCATTGCGGATGTGCGTGTGTGGAGCGATGCTCGCACCGCGTCCGAAATCGCGGAAAACCGCGTGCCCAAAATCGGCAACCGCACAAACGGCATTGATGCAAATGCGCAAGGATTGCTTGCCAACTGGTATCTGCTGGGTTCCACCAATTATGTGTTAGCAACGCAGCCGGATAGCTCCGCACAGGAAAACCACATGGTGTATCGCGGTTCGCGTGCGGACGACTGGGAGGATTACGAGATTCCCACCGATGTGATCGGTGAGGATTACTACACCATGGTGTTTATCCCCGATACGCAGGAATTGAGCACCGGCACGTTCACCGAGGAGTGGATGGCCGCGGCCAAATGGATCGCGGATAACGTGGAAAAAGAGAATATCGTACACGTGCTCGGTGCGGGCGATACCACCTGGACCGATTCGGCCGGCCAATGGAACATCCTGAAAGACGGTTGGGATCTTTTCACCGACAAGGTGTCGTGGAGCAATGCGACAGGTAACCATGACTATCCCGGCAGTTGCACACCCACAGACAATCCCGATTACGTCATTCGTGACAGTTCCAATTACAACAGCCAGTTCGGCTTTGATTACATCTATTCCACCGCAGCGAAGAATACCTATTGCGGTTCGTTCAAGGACGATTATGATATCTACGGTACCGCGGCGGATGCCGACGGGAAATACAGCGGTGCGGAAAACTCCTATTACCGTTTTTGGGCAAAAGGCGTGCAATGGATGGTGCTTCAGTTGGAGTATCATCCGCGTGTGAGCGTTATCAACTGGGCGTGTGACATTTTGGAGCAGTATCCCGATGACAACGTCATTCTTACCACCCACGCCTATATCGGCGGGGAAACCGGCCGCTATTCCACCCATTGGATGCCGTATACCAAGTCAGATGCCGAGATCGGCGGTTATATCGGCGAACTGATGCCGGGTGGCGCCGTAGCGTGGCCGGGCGGTTCGGAACAGCCGATCTGGACGGAGATCATTTACAAACACGACAACGTGAAGATGTTGCTGTGCGGTCACGACGGCACCGCCGACGGTCACGTGCTCACCCGCTTTGATGAAAACGAGGCGGGCAACGTGGTGCCGCAGGTGATGATCAACGCACAGGATCTGGACGTGTCGTATTTTGACGGTGAGGCACTCGGTATGCTGGGTATTCTGCGCTTCAGCGCGGATGGCACCCGTTGCGAGATTCAGTATTACTCGCCCTATCACGATTCTTCCTTCCATCCCTCCAACCAAGAGATGCGTTCGCTGACGCTGACTCCCAAAATGTGTGACCACCCCACCACCGAACCGCGTGACCGGATCGATGCGACTTGTACCGAAAAAGGCCGCACCGCAGGTGAGTGGTGCACCAAGTGTGAGTGGTATGCCACGGGCGGTGAACTGATTCCTGCCCACGAAAAGGAATGGCGCGATGAAATTCCCGCCACCACCACCGAAGCGGGTATTACCGCAGGCTTGTGGTGCACCGTGTGTGAGAAGTACCTTGAAGGCGGTGGGGTGATTCCTCGCCTGGCGTACGGCGACGTGAACGGCGACAAAAAGATCGATTCCACCGATGCCCGTTTGGTGCTGCAACTGGCGGTGGGCAAGATCGATGCCAAGGCTATCGACGCCACGGCGGCGGACGTGAACGGCGATAAAAAGATCGATTCCACCGACGCACGACTGATTTTGCAGTTAGCTGTCGGGAAGATCGAGAGATTTCCTGCCGCATAACGACGAAATGTTTACAAATTCGGGGTTGACAAATGCGGGGGAAATGCGTATACTGTTAAAGCAATGTCAATAACAATCGAATACCGACTTATCAAGAGTGACGGAGGGAACAGGCCCTGTGATGTCCGGCAACCTGCCTTGCGGTAAGGTGCCAATTCCTGCGGGTAACACCGAAAGATGAGCGTTTTGAAACCGTTCGGTCTTTCGGCCGAACGGTTTTTTGACGAATTTCAAAGCGGAGGAATACTATACTATGAGCAGAACGTTTTTTACATCCGAATCGGTCACCGAAGGGCATCCCGATAAAGTGTGCGACCAGATCTCGGATGCGGTGTTGGATGCCATTTTGGAACGCGATCCCATGGCGCACGTGGCGTGCGAAACGGTGGCCACGACGGGCATGGTGCTGGTGATGGGCGAAATCACCACCACGGCAGAGGTGGATATTCCCGCCATTGCCCGTTCGGTGGTGCGGGAGATCGGATATAACGACGCGTCCCAGGGGTTCGACGGTGCCACGTGTGCGGTGCTGTCGGTGCTGGATGAGCAATCGCCCGATATTGCGATGGGTGTGAATGCCGCGCTGGAAAGTCGCGAAAACGACCAACACGAGGAATACGATCTCATCGGTGCGGGCGACCAAGGCTTGATGTTTGGTTTTGCCTGCAATGAAACGGCGGAATTGATGCCGCTTCCCATTTCGTTGGCGCACAAACTGGCGTATCGTCTGGCCGAAGTGCGTAAAAACGCCACCTTGCCGTATCTGCGTCCCGATGGGAAAACGCAGGTGACGGTGGAATATGACGGCCTTACCCCCGTGCGGGTGGAAACCGTGGTGGTGTCCACTCAGCACAGCGAAGACGTGACGCTCGAACAGATCCGTGCCGATCTCATTGAACACGTGATCGCACCGATCATTCCCGCCGAATTAATGGACGTGGACACGAAGATCTTTGTGAATCCCACGGGTCGGTTTGTGGTGGGTGGTCCGCACGGCGACAGCGGTCTTACCGGCCGTAAGATCATTGTGGACACCTACGGCGGCTATGCCCCCCACGGCGGCGGTGCGTTTTCGGGGAAAGACCCCACAAAGGTGGACCGTTGTGCGACGTATATGGCGCGTTATGCAGCAAAGAACGTGGTGGCGGCAGGTCTGGCCACCCGTTGTGAAGTGCAGGTGGCGTATGCCATCGGTGTGGCGCGTCCCGTTTCGGTGCGTGTGGACACCAAGGGCACGGGCGTGTTGGCAGACGACCGTATTGCTCAAGCGGTGGAGGCGGTGTTCGATTTCCGCCCCGCGGCGATTATCGACAAATTGGACCTGCGTCGCCCGCAGTACCGTCCGCTTGCGGCTTACGGTCATATCGGCCGCGAGGACGTGGACGTGGCGTGGGAGCGCACCGACCGCGTGGATGACCTGCGTAAATGTTTGAATCTGTAACACAAAGGAGTGGTCGCGGTGCAACCGTTTTTTCGGCGTACGTGGGCCGAGATCGATCTCTCGGCTGTGCGGGATAATTATGAATATATCCGCGGGCAACTGGCGGCCGATTGCTGCCTTTGCGCGGTGGTGAAAGCGGATGCTTACGGCCATTGTGTGCAACACATTGCGCGACTGTACGACACGTTGGGAGTTCGGTGGTTTGCCGTTTCCAATTTGGAAGAAGCGTTGCAACTGCGACAGATGGGGTTAACCCAACGCATTTTGATCCTTTCCTACACCCCGCCCGAAGCGGTGGGGGCATTGGCCGCACAAAACATCACCACCGCGGTGGTGAGTTTGGAACACGCGCAGGCGCTTTCGGCCCGTGCAGCCGCAGAGGGGGTGCATCTCACCGTCCATTTGAAGGTGGATACCGGCATGGGGCGCGTGGGTTTGCGTGACAATGCGGATATTCTGGCGGCGGCTTCTTTGCCGCACCTGACGGCGGAGGGAATCTTCACCCACTTTGCCACGGCGGACACCGAAGATGAAGCGTTTGTTCGCGCACAGTATGCGGTGTTTGCGGCACATATTGCGGCTGCCGAAGCGGCGGGCGTGCATTTTGCATTGAAGCATTGTTGCAACAGCGCCGCCACCTTGCGATACACGGAATGTCACATGGATATGGTGCGTCCCGGTATCATTTTGTACGGGTGTATGCCCGACGGTAGTGTGAACCCGCACCTGCGTCCCGCACTCGGTTTGAAAACGGTGGTTTCGCAGGTGAAAACGGTAGCGGCGGGGGAAACGGTCAGTTACGGCCGTACCTTTACCGCCACGCGGCCGATGCGACTTGCTACCGTGCCGATCGGATATGCCGACGGGTACTCTCGCTTATTTTCCAATCGCGCGTCTATGTTGGTGAACGGTCGTCGCGCGGCGGTGGTTGGACGCGTGTGCATGGATCAGACGGTGTTGGATGTGAGCGATATCGACGGTGTCGAGGCGGGCACGGTGGTGACGGTGTTCGGCGAAGGACTGCCGGTGGAAGAACTGGCGGCCGAAATCGGCACGATTTCCTATGAATTGTTATGCTTGATCGGCAAACGGGTGCCCCGCGTGTTCGTGCAAGACGGAGACGTGGTGGGTGTGCACGATGCGATCAGTCGGGAGGCGTGAGTATATGGATAAGGCGCGTATTGAAGCGGCGGTGCGGGAATTGCTGGCCGCCATCGGGGAAGATCCCGATCGCGAAGGGTTGGTGGAAACCCCGCGTCGCGTGGCGAATATGTATGAAGAGATCTTTGGCGGCCTGACGGAAGATCCGACCAAGCATTTGAAGATCTTTCACGAAGGACACAACGAAGAATTGGTTACCGTGCGGGATATCCCGCTGTACTCCATGTGTGAGCATCATTTGCTGCCCTTTACGGGGGTGGCACACATCGCTTATATCCCGCGTGACGGGCGAGTGCTGGGGCTTTCCAAATTGGCACGGGTGGTGAACTGTTATGCCCGTCGTCCGCAACTGCAGGAGCGTTTGACCGAACAGATTGCCGATTTCTTAGACAAGGAATTGCAACCTCACGGGGTGGCGGTCATCATTGAGGCGGAGCATTTGTGCATGACCATGCGCGGTGTTCGTGCGGCAGGTGCGGTGACGCAGACATCGGCCTTGCGCGGTACCATGCGTTCGGACGTGCGTACCCGCGCGGAGACGTTGTCGCTTTTAACAGGGAAATAAAAAACAGAGCGTGTTTTAAGGAAAACACGCTCTGTTTTTTGTAACAAAACTTGTAACAATTCTTGTGAAAATCAAAAAAATACAGGGTTCGACAGGCCGAAAAAGTCGAAAAAGCTGCTTTTTGTTGTGGGTGTTGCACAAAAATCGGGGATGTCTTTTAGTTAAAGTTATGGTGGAGATAGAAGCGGAAAAGGTTACAATTTTGTAACTTGTTTTTTGACCTTTTCCATAGTATAATTCAGTAGGAGCAAGGGAAAAGACTGCCCACTCCGTTTTGATTGACGAATATACAGAACAATATCAAGAAGCAGTAAAGGAGGGATTGCGATGCAAAAGGTTCTCGTTTTGAACGATTACTATGTGCCGGCCAAACGACCGACCAAAGAATATCTGTTTTGCAAGCG
Organism: Acutalibacteraceae bacterium; assembly: GCA_045533175.1. Classification (GTDB taxonomy): domain Bacteria; phylum Bacillota; class Clostridia; order Oscillospirales; family Acutalibacteraceae; genus SIG588. Next base: position 15,275 of record JAZSHJ010000103.1, on the reverse strand, counting down.
TGCGCTGGATATCGTTGTTTCCTTTGTTATGTTGCTTCTCCTTCTTCCGATCCTCACGGTGATCGCTGTGGTGGCGGCTGTGGATACCCATGGCTCTCCTCTCTTTGTGCAGGAGCGCATGGGACGTGCGGGCAAACCGTTCCGCGTGTACAAGTTCCGCACCATGAGCACCAACGCTCCCGCGAACATGCCCACCTACCTTTTGAACAACCCCGAAGCATACATCTCCCGTGTGGGTGGTCTGCTTCGTAAGACCAGTCTGGATGAACTGCCGCAGTTGCTCAACATCCTGAAAGGGGATATGAGTTTTGTCGGCCCCCGTCCGGTGGTGTTGAACGAAACCGAATTGCTGGATCTTCGCCGCAAGAACGGCGCCGGCATTGTGCGTCCCGGTTTGACGGGGCTTGCGCAGGTGAGTGGTCGTGACGACGTGTGCACCGGTTTGAAGGCGAAGCTGGATGGTGAATATGCCACCAACATGTGCCTGGTTGCAGATATCAAGATCTTCCTCAAAACCTTCATCAACGTGTTGAAATCCGAAGGTGTGACCGAAGGCAGCCAGCCGCAACTGGCCACTACCGAAGAACTCCCGGTGGAGCGTTCGGTGTCCTAAAAAAACAAAAAGAAACGAGAAAACCCGAAGCCGTTTGGCTTCGGGTTTTTGTCATTCATTCTGTTTAAAATCGGAAAAAACCAGATACAATTCTTCCGATGGGATCTCGAGCGAAAGAAGAGCTCCGCTTTCGGGATCGGAATACAAGGTATAGGGAACGCCCGTTTCGGCATCTCCCACCGTTTTGAGCCGCCCGTCCTCGGTCAGCACACCGTCGGCGGTGCTGTATACCACCGCATCCAGCGATTGCAACACCCGCTTGCCCAAGGCGGCGCGCGGTACTTTTTCGGGATCAAGCGACCATTGCAGTCCCAGCATATCCAGCGTGACGGTTTGCCCGTCCCACGTCATGGTGAGGCCGTTTAGTTCATCCGGTTGTGTGAGGGACATGCGAAGCAATCCCGCGCCGCTTCGTTGGATCGATCCCGCAATGGGATCGCCTTTCAGCGTGCCTTCCGCTTCGCAGGAAAAGCCAACGGCAATGGGCAGGTGTCCTGTGGCGGCGGTGCGGTTGCACCCGAGCAACAGACACAAAGGAAGGAACAATGCGATCAGTTTACAGCGATTTGGGTGTGGACGGATTGTGCGGATCATGGGACAACACCTGTTTCTCAAGATCTAAAAACAATCCGCCGAATTCGTCGATGATGTCCCGCGGGAGCATGGCGTGTTGCGACAGCCGCGCGGCCGCGCGATCGCCTGCGGCCCCGTGCAGATACACACCGCACATGGCCGCCGCCCACGTATCAAATCCTTGCGCCAACAACGCGCCGATCATGCCCGCCAGCACATCTCCGCTGCCGCCCGTGGCCATACCGGGATTGCCGGTTTGGTTGATAAGCAACGCGCGGTGGGGAGAGGCCACGATGGTTTCGTGTCCTTTCAGCACCAAGGTGACGCCGTATTCCTCTGCAAAACTGCGTGCCACCGCGGCGCGGTGCGCTTGCACGTGTTCCACCGTGGTGCCTGCCAGCCGCGCCATTTCGGCGGGGTGCGGAGTCAACACCAACGGTCGTTGGATCGTTTTCAGTCTATCTATATGCAGAGAAACCGTATTTATACCGTCCGCGTCCAAAACAAGCGGCGTATCCCCGTGAGAGAGCACGTCCCACACCATATCCTGTACGGCAGAGGATTGCCCTAATCCGCATCCCAGCACCACGGCGTTTGCTTTCTTTTGACGGATGCGCACCGCCAGTTGTGCCGCGGCATCCGCGCCGTCCAACGGAAGACATACCGCTTCGGGCAGGGTGGCGGAAAGAATGGGATAAATGTTCCGCGGCAAGGCCACGGTGACCAATCCCACACCGCAACGCAAGGCCGCTTCGGCACACAGTTGCGCGGCACCCGCCATGCCGTCACTTCCCGCGACGCACAACAGGTGGCCGTAGGTGCCTTTGTGGGAATCCGCTTTGCGCGGGGTGAAATGCGCTTTGACCATATCGTAGGTGATCGCCAGTTGACCGTGACTGTGACGGTCGATCAATTCGCTGTCAATGCCGATGGCCGCGACTTCCACACGGCCGTAATACACGGCGGCGGCTGCCGCGATCAACGCGGGTTTCAGCGCCGAAAAAGTGACGGTCAACGCGGCGCGGGGAGTATCCGGATCGGCTTCGCCCGAATCGGCACAAAGTCCGCTTGGAATATCCACCGCCACCACGGGCGCGGCAGATTCCCGCACCAAGCGGAATAAGTGCCGCATGTAATCGGGCAATGCGCCGTGAAAACCGATGCCGAACACCGCGTCCACGATCATGCCTGCCGCACGTACCGCTTCAGCCGCCAAAAACGGTTCGGTTTCCAGATTGCACAGTTCCACCGCCGTGCCGCGCAGTCGCGCCAGCGTGTCTTTTGCCTGAGGTGTGGTGGGGGCGCCGCACATCAACACCACGGTGACCTGCGCCCCTTCTTCCATCAATTTGCGGGCGATCACAAACCCGTCGCCGCCGTTGTTGCCGTTGCCGCACAGCACCGTCACCCGCCGCCCGTCCATGGCGTAGGTGGAACGAATGATGCGCGCCGCGGCACTACCTGCGTTTTCCATCAAACGCAAAAAGGAAAGTCCGCCATCCACAGCGGCTTGTTCCAATTTTCGCATGCTTTCAACCGATAAGACCGTCACGGGGCAGACCTCCTTGAAAATGTACAAATTTAAAAACTATGGATTTTCCCCACCGCAAATTGTAAGATCAAGCGGGCATCGGTGGAGTTGATCGTGCCGTCGCCGTTGACGTCGGCGGTGGCTAAAAATAACGCACTATCGCCGATCTTCCCCACGGCATACTGCAAAACCAAACGGGCGTCGGTGGAATTGACCGTACCGTTTTTATCCACGTCGCCGTAGCGGTAGCCGCTGCTGTGCTGCGCTGCGTAATCAAGTCCCAACGCTTCGATGGCAGAGCGCAGCGGATGGTCCGCCCGTCCGTAGATCGTCGTGTCGGCACAATAGGTGGAGAACACGTCGCTTTCGAGCGTCGTCACGCCGTCGGGAAGGGTAATGTAGGAGAGAAGCGGGCACACGAAAAAAGCGCGGCTGCCCAAGTGTGTTACGCTGTGGGGCAACACCATTTTCTCCAATGCATTGCAAAAGGAAAACGCTCCCTCTTCGATGTGGGTTACGGCGTTGCCGAGTGTGATGCGTTTTATGCTTTTACAAGCGTAAAAGGTTTTGGCACCGATCTGCGTTATGCCGGTGGGTAACGTCATCTCTTCCAACGAGGAACAGAAGGCAAATGCTTCGTCCCCCATGTGTGTCACCCCGTCGCCGAGCGTGATGCGCTTTATGTTTTCACAGGTGGAAAAGGCTTTGTTGCCAATGTAGGTGACGCTGTGCGGAAGGGCCATTTCTTCCAATCCGTGACAAAAGGCGAACGCTTCGTCCCCGATGTATGTGACACCGTTGCCGAGTGCGATGCGCTTCGCGCTTTCACACAGGTAAAAGGCTTTGTCTCCGATATGGTTTGTGCTGTCGGGCAACACCAATTCTTCCAACGAGGAACAAAAGGCAAATGCTTCGTCCCCGATGTGTGTCACTCCGTTGCCCAGCGTTACCTGTTTCAAATTTACACAGTTGTAAAACGCCCCTTTTTCAATGCGGGTGACGCTGTTCGGGATGGTGATGTCCTGCAGGTTGTAATTCCAACTGAAAAGGTATTCCCCAAGGCAAGTCACCGTGTCGGGAACGGTAAACGAAGTGAGTTTGCTTCGCGACGGGAAATTGTATAACACGCCGTTGTATTGCATATACGGCATGGAGAGGATCACGTGATTTTCCTGTGCGTTGGCTTGCTGGATGGAGAAATCGTACCACGAGAGATCCAAACGGTCGCTGAGATTCAGCACACCGTGTTCATAACGGCTATACGATATCCACGTGGTATCCAACAGCATCCAACGGTCGCCGATAAAGGCGATATTCCACGCGTGATCGGGAGAATGTACCGTGATGCACGGTACGCCGAGCATCTGCAAAAACACTTCGGTACACTCGGCATAGCCGGCGCATACGGCATAACGGTTATTTAACACCGCGATGGGATCGCGCGGGGGGTAGGGTTGTGTTTTGTGGACAAAATAATCCATGTCGTAACCGATGTTGACGGCAAAATACCGCATTACGGCAAACACTTTATCCTGCGGTGCGGTGCAACCGAACGCCACCTGTTGTGCCAACGCCGAAAGAGAGGAAACCTGCGCGTCGGTGTACTCATAGGCATCCTTTAAATATTGCCCGGCATCGTATAGAAAGAGTGACGAATCCACAAGGAGAAAATTGTTGTACATCTCCAGGCTGAGATCGGCTTCGGATGCCGCCGAAGTTTGCAGAGGTGCTTCGATCCTTGCCGCACCAAACAGCAAAACGAGGATTAACAGCCACGAAAGTAAGCGCTTATGCATAACGGATACGGTTCCTCCTGCTTATTCGCCGGCGGGCAATTCGTAGTTTTGCATCACTTCGCGGCGAAGCATGGGCGATAAGCCGCCGACCAACGAAGTGAGCACGCGGGCGTTGGGTTGGAACAGCACAGCGGTGTGGCCGTTCTTTTTGCTGTGATAGGTGAACAGCCACGCATCGGCGCTGTCCCCCGCGGTGCAACGCACCACGCGATTGTAGCTTGTGAGTGCTTCGCCCTTGTAGGGGGCAAGCGATTCGATCTTATCCCCGCGCACCGAAACAAGGCGCAGACGGCGGCGTTTGCCGCGAATGCGGTCGATATCGATATCCCCATTGGTGACGCAGTATTCGTATTCCGTAATGAGCATGGAGGTGCACCAATGCCAACCGTAACCGATACCCACCACGGCAAACGCGATGAACAGGTACGGTACGAACAGCACCGTCACCGTCAAAAGGGCCAATGCCGCGAGGGTGAGGCCGAACATCGCGAAGAAATAGCGCCCACCGCGCCGTTCTTTAATCAGTTGTTCCACAAACGAATCCATATACTCCATTGTCCTTTCGATATCCTTTTTCTTAATTATACACGAAGCCGGGGCGGAATGCAACGGGAAAACACCCCTATCCGTTAACAGTTCGTAAATTCTTTTGGATAAAGGAGTTGACAAAAGATGACTACACGTGTAGAATAATAGTAGACTACAAATGTAGATGGAGGATAAGAAATGCAAAATCTGCATATCGGTGAAGCCGAATTGGAAATTATGAAGGTGTTGTGGCAAGCGGACGGGGCGCTCACGACCGCTGAGATCAACCGCGCGGTGGAGGATAAGGGATGGAAACGCACCACCGTATCCACCTTCTTGACGCGTTTGGCGGAAAAAGGGGCGGTGACGTTTGAAAAACGCGGGGCTTTGTATTGCTATGCGCCTGCTGTCACGTGTGAAGAATACCGCCGCTTGCAGACGGGACGTTTGGTGGAGCAGTTGTTCGGCGGATCGGTCACGGCGCTGGCGGCCAGTTTGTTCGAGGATACGGCTCTTTCGGATGCGGACGTGAAAGAACTGCGTGCGATCATCGAGGGGAGTCGGGCATGACGATGTTGTTGGATGCTCTGCGTGCGGTGATCATCTCATCGCTTGCGGGCGGCATTGCGGGGGCGCTTTTGTGGGTGTGGTTTCGCTGTGCGAAACGCACCGCACCCGCCGTGCAATATTATTTGTGGTTTACAGCGTTGCTTTGGTGTGCGGTGCCGCTGCGCTTTTCGTGGCAATCACCCGCTTTTGCGCCTGTTGCGCCGCTTGAACGGGTGGCGGTGCGCATTGTGACAACGGTGCACACACCGTTGCCGCCGCCCGCCGCGGTGGATATCCCGCAGGTGGCGTGGGGCGATGTGTTTGCTGCTGTGTGGCTTATGGTGGCCGTTGGATTGTTTGTCGGATATTTGATGAAACACGCGGTGGCGATGAGGCGGTTACACCGTGCCACCGAGGAATATGACTGTGCCTTGCTGCGAGAATTTACCGCCTGCCGCGTGCGTGTGCGCGTGGGGGATGCGGTGATATCGCCCATGCTTGCAGGGGCGTTTCGCCCCACGTTGTATTTGCCGCACCGTGCGATGAGCAATGCACAACTGCGCCATGTGCTGGCACATGAAACGGTGCATCTGCACCGCGGGGATCTGTGGCTGAAACCGTTGGCCCTGTTGGTGCGGTGCATGTGTTGGTTTAACCCGCTTGTGTATGTGATGCATCGCCGCTTTTTAGCGTTGTGTGAAATTTCTTGCGATGTGGCGGCGGTGAAAAAGACGGGCGGCGATACGGCTTCCTATCTTTCCACCGTGTTGTATCTGATGTGTGCGGGGCGCGGGATATCCGATGGGCTGACCACCGCGATGGCAGGGAGTGCTCGTCGCGTGAAGGAGCGTTTTCGCGTGGTGAGTCGCACCCGTCCGCACCGTGCGGTAACGGTGCTTTCGGCGATTACCGCTGTGGTGATGCTTACGGGGGCGGTGTGTGTCGGCGGTGCGGCGGCGGGACGTGAACGCGTTTCACCCGCTTTTCCCACAACCATGCAACCGCTGTTTTCCGCTTCCTCAACCGAAGTTGCCCCGCCTGCTGAGGAAGATTCGGGTTTGCTTTGGCCGTTGTGTGTGGATGGTAACATCACAGCGTCGTACGGCGTTCGTTGGGGCGCATTCCATCGCGGTATCGACATTGGCGGCACGGAGGGGAACACGGTGTGTGCCGCCGCCGCGGGCAAGGTGCTTGCGGCCGAAGCAGAGGGCTACAACGGCGGTTACGGTCTTACGGTGGTGATCGACCATGGCAACGGGCTGTACACGCTGTATGCGCATCTGGATAGATACAACGTTTCGGCGGGAGAATACGTTTCGGCAGGAGATCCGATCGGCACGCTTGGTATGTCGGGGAACGTGACCGGGCCGTGCTTGCACTTTGAGGTGCTGGAAGGCGGCGAAGCGGTCGATCCGCTTTTGTATTTTGTGAACGTGGAAACTGAAATAGGAGGGGGTTGCGGATGAAATTTACAATGAAACGGCGGGTGACTGCACTCCTTTGTGCATTGCTGTTGCTGTGCGGATGCGGTGGCACAAAAGAAGAGGACACGCCTGCGGGGCACACCGAAACGACGACTTCTGCCGTGAGTTCCACCACCGCTGCCGAAACCACCACCGTGCCCACCACCACGACCACCGCGCGGCGGTGGGATCCCAACGCACCGTTTCCCTCCGAAATGCGGCTTCGTGCACCGCAACTGTCGCAGTTTCCGTTGTATCCTACGGGATGTGAATCGGTCGCGGCGGTGATGGCACTTCGCTTTGCGGGGGAACCCGTTACGATAGCGGATTTTGTGGAGCGTTATCTTCTGAAAGATACGAACTTTTATTGGGATGAACACACGTATTACGGGCCGGATCCGCGACTTGTGTTTGCGGGAGATCCCCGCACCACGTCGTCTTACGGTTGTATGGCACCTGTGATCGAGCAGGCGATGATCCGTTATTTGGGTTCGGGTGAACGGGTGGACAATGCCACGGGTGCGACGATGGAAGAACTGTGCAGACGCTATGTGGCACAAGGCGTTCCCGTGTGCGTGTGGGTGAGTATCGGCATGCTTGAGATCATCCCCACCGACACGTGGATCACCCCCGCGGGAGAGAGTTATACCTGGCCGGGGAACGAGCATTGCATGCTGTTGGTCGGGTATGATGATACGCACTATTATTTCAACGATCCGTATCGCGGGATAGAGGTGGGGTATCCCCGCGCCCTTTCGGAACAGCGGTATGAAACCATGGGGCGCCAAGCGCTGGCGGTGTTTCCCGAAAGGAATTGATTTTAAAGAGTAGAGAACGTGCCGGCACAAGGGCTATCTGTTCTTTCTGAAAAAAGAGGAAGTGCTTTACATAAGCACTTCCTCTTTTTATTCGTTCTTTTTTTATTCAGCACAGATGGCGAGCAGCACGTCCAACGCTTCATCCAACAGGTTTTGCGGAATGGTGAGCGCGGGGAGCAGACGTACCTTGGTTTTGGCGGTGAGGCAAAGAACACCGCGCTCAAGGCAAGCGCGGACCACTTCGGCGGCGGGTTTTTCGGTTTCGATGCCCAGCATCAATCCTTTGCCGCTGACCGCTTTGATACCGGGTGCACCGTTCAATCGCGCCACCGCGTGGGCGGCCTTTTCACGCACTTCACAAAGCAGATCGTCGGTGAGGCGATCCAACACGTGGCAAGCACCCGCGGCGGCGATGGGGTTGCCGCCGTAAGTCGATCCGTGATCCCCTGCGCCGAGCACGGCGGATACTTTCTTGCTCATTAAGGTGGCACCGATCGGCAAGCCGCCGCCCAACCCTTTGGCGGTGGTGACCACATCGGGGAAAATACCGTAATGCATATAGGCGTACAGCGCGCCTGTGCGGCCGTTGCCTGTTTGCACTTCGTCCACCATCAAAAGCATGTCCCGTGCGGCACAAAGGGCGGCGATCTCTTTCACAAATTCCTCGGTGAGGGGCAGCACACCGCCTTCCCCCTGCACACATTCAAACAGAACGGCGGCGGGATCGTATTCTTCCACCGCAGCGCGAAGCGCCTGCACATCGTTCGCGGGGGTGTGGGCAAAACCGGGAGTCAGCGGCTGAAACAGCGTGTGAAAATGATCCTGCCCCGTGGCGGCCAACGTGGTGAGGGTGCGGCCGTGGAAACTGTTTTGCAAGGTTAGGATCACGTGGCGGCCCTTTTCGGCACCGTATTTACGGGCGACCTTCACCGCACACTCGTTGGCTTCCGCGCCCGAGTTACCGAAGAACACCTTGTCCATCCCCGTGCGGGTACACAGCCGTTCGGCCAGATCGGCGCAGGGGGCGGTGTAGTAGAGATTGGACATGTGTTGCACCGCGCCCAACTGGGCGGTGACGGCCGCTACCCAACCGTCGTCGGCAATGCCCAGCGCGGTCACGCCGATGCCCGAACCCATATCGATGTAGCGTTTGCCGTCGGTATCGAACACTTCGCTGCCTTTGCCGTGGGACACGGTGACGGGGAAACGGGCATAGGTGCCCGCAACGTACCGTTTATCTTTTGCTTGACAGTCCATCATGTGTCTTCGTCCTTTCCGCGGGTGACCATGGTACCTGCGCCTTCGTCGGTCAGCAATTCCATCAGAATCGAATGCGGCACGCGGCCGTCCATGATGATGACGTTATTTACGCCGTGGTGGATCGCTTCGATGCAACAATCCACCTTCGGGATCATACCGCCCGAAATGATGCCCTGTTCGTACAGGTGTTCCGCTTCGTCCAGCGTGACTTTTGCAATCAGGGTGGAGGGATCGTCTTTGTCCCGCAGAATGCCGGCGATATCGGTCATCATAATTAAGCGCTCCGCGTTCAGCGCGCCTGCAATGTAGGCGGCGGCGGTGTCACCGTTGATGTTGTAGGTGTTTCCTTCGGCATCGCACGCGATGGTGGAAATCACGGGAATGTATCCGCGTTCCAACAAGTCCAGCACGGGTTTGATGTGCACATGGGTGATGCGTCCCACGTAACCGAGTGCGGGATCTTTCATTTCGGCGTGGATCAAACGGCCGTCGATGCCCGAAATGCCCATGGCCTTGCCGCCTTTGGCTTCCAGTAGGTTGACGAGCGTTTTGTTAACCTTGCCCGCCAACACCATCTGCACGATATCCACCGTTTCCTTATCGGTCACCCGCAGACCGCCCACAAACTCGGGCTTCTTGCCCAGTTTGTCCATTAATTCGTTGATCTCGGGGCCGCCGCCGTGCACCAACACCACCTTCACACCGATCAGCCACAACAGCACGATATCTTCCATCACCTGTTGCTTCAACTGTTCGTTGATCATGGCGTTGCCGCCGTATTTCACCACAACGATCTTACCGGTATACTGTTTGATGTACGGAAGAGCTTGTGTCAGCACTTCGGCGCGTTGTGCGTTGGAAAATGTATGTTCCACAGAGGATTCCTCCTTAGGTGCGATAGTCGCCGTTGATCTTTACGTAATCGTATGTGAGGTCGCAACCCCACGCGGTGGCGGAGATGTTGCCGTCGCCGATCGAAACCAGAATTTCAATTTCCTTTTCCAGCAGAATGTCTTTGGCAAGCTCCTCCGAGAAGGGGATGCCTGCACCGTCCTTGCACACCGCGATGGTGCCTTTAGCGCTGCGGAAAGACACGTCCACGCGGTTTACGTCCACCGCGGCTCCGCTGTAACCGATGGCGCACAGCACGCGTCCCCAGTTGGCGTCTGCACCGAACATCGCCGCTTTCAATAAACTGGAGCAAATAACGCTTTTGGCCACCGTTTTGGCGGTGGATTCATTCGCCGCGCCGCAGACGCGGCATTCCAACAAACGGGTGGCACCTTCGCCATCCCCTGCGATCATGCGGCAGAGCTGCACCGTCACGGTGTTCAGCGCCTTCATGAATTGGGTGAAATCGTCGCCTTCTTCGGTGATAACGGGGTTGCCCGCCATGCCGTTGGCCAGCACCGTTACCATATCGTTGGTGGAGGTGTCGCCGTCAATGCTTACCATGTTGAAGGTGTTTTTGATATCCGCCGATAACGCCTTTTGCAACATGGCGGGGGAAACGGCGGCATCGGTGGTGATGAACACCAGCATGGTGGCCATGTTGGGGTGAATCATACCGCTGCCCTTGGCGATGCCGCCGATGCGGCAGATCTGTCCGCCGAGTGTAAATTCCACCGCCACTTGTTTTTTGATGGTATCGGTGGTCATGATACCTTCCGCAGCATCGTCGCTGCCGTCTGTTTTCAGTCCCGCGGCCAGGGCGGGAATGCCGTTTGCAATCGGTTCCAACGGCAACGGTTGGCCGATAACGCCTGTGGAGGCCACCACCATGGCTTCGGGGGTAAGCCCCAGTTCTTCTGCCGCAAGGCGGCTCATGGATTCCGCGATCTCAATACCGTCTGCATTGCAGGTGTTGGCGTTGCCGCTGTTGCAGAGGATCGCCTGTGCCGTGCCGTCTGCCAGGTGCGCTTTGGTAACCAAAAGCGGCGCACCCTTCACCAGGTTGGTGGTATACACCGCGGCGGCCGAGGCGGGCACGTCGCTCACGATCAAAGCCAGATCTTTCTTACTGCGGTTTTTGCGAATGCCGCAATGGATGCCGTTGGCTTTAAAGCCTTGTGCGGCACAAACGCCGCCTTCGATCAGTTTCATACGTTACCTCCGCAAATCAATCCCGTGTCTTCCGAAACGCCGAGCAATAAGTTCATCAACTGAATGGCCGAACCGGAAGCGCCTTTTCCCAAATTATCAAACCGTGCGGTGAGCAATAAGCGTTCGTCGTTGCCATGTACCGACAGTTGCATATCGTCCCGTCCCGTCATGGCGGCCGCCGAAAGAAATCCGCTTTCGTCCGCTTCCTCGGCAAAGAACACCAGTCCGTCGCGGTAATAGTCACGGTACAGCGCGCGCACATCGGCGGCGGTGCCGTTCAACTGTGCGGCAAACAACGGCACGGTCACTTCCATTCCGCTGTAAAACGGAGCCACGATGGGGCAGAACGCGGGGGCGGTGTGAAGCCCTGTGATGGTGGTCATTTCTTTGAGATGCTTGTGCTGTTGTGTCAATCCATACTGGCGCGGTGCCGCGAGAAGTGCGTCGCGATCCTCCGCTTCATACTGCGCGATCATGGCTTTGCCGCCGCCGGAATAGCCCGTGAGCGAAAAACAGGAAAGGGCGGTGTCGGGGGCGATGAGGCCGTTTTGCACCAACGGTTCCACCAAGGCGACAAAGCCGCTGGCGTGGCAACCGGGGTTGGCGATACGGCGGGATGCCTTCAGCCGTTCGCGCCGCCCGTGCAGTTCCGCAAAACCGTATTCCCACGCGGGGTCGGTGCGGTGGGCGGTGGAGGTGTCGATCACCGCGGCGTGTGCGCCTTCCGCCAATGCAACGGCTTCGATGGCCGCCGCATCGGGCAAGCACAAAAACACCACGTCGGCGCGATGCATCATGTCTTGCCGCGCCGCGGGATCTTTGCGCACATCATCCGCCAAAAGCAGAAGTTCAATATCTTTCCGACCTGCCAAACGATCGTATATCCGCAGGCCTGTCGTGCCTGCTTGTCCGTCAATAAATACTTTTGCCATAGCGGGTATATCCCCTTTTACCAAATATGTTACTTATTATACAAGGCGGAGTGGGGGATGTCAAGAATATATTCATAAATATTCAGCGTTTTGACAAAGTTTATGCACCACGACCGCTTCGAGGGGAGAAAAGACGGAAAGTTTGTACATTATTATAGTGTTCACACAAAAAAACGCGAGTTTCGGACAGGGGTCGGCGGGAAGTGTTATGCATAACGATGAATAAATATACACAAAACGCGGTGTATAAGAAGGAGAATACAGGGACGTGGAGTGAGTGTTACACACAATTGACAAAGGAGGAAGGGCTCGGTATAATGAATGTGTACGAGTAAAGGAGTGTGTGATTTGAACACCTTTAACATCACCGATTTCGGTGCGCGGGCGGACGGCACTCTTTGCACCGCCGCCATCCAAGCGGCGATCGATGCGTGTTTTCTTGCGGGCGGCGGCGAAGTGACGGTGCCCGCGGGGGAATTTGTGACGGCGACCGTCCGTTTGCGCAGCAACGTGACGTTGCATTTGTTGGAAGATGCTTGCTTGAAAGGCAGTCGCGATCCCGAGGATTATACCGCGTGGACAAAGGATGCGTTGGAGCCTTTGGCGGCGGAAAAACAAGCGTTGAAAGATGCCGTGGCGGCGGGCGATCCCTTCACTTTCAATTATGTGTGTGCGCGGTGGCGTAATGCGGTGATCCGTGCCTATCGTGCCCACGATATTGCTGTTATCGGAGAACGCGGGGCGGTGATCCATGGTGCGGATTGCTATGATCCGCACGGTGAGGAAGGATTCCGCGGCCCGCATGCTGTCGGATTTGAAGAATGCGAGCACATCAACCTTACGGGATACACCGTGCAACACAGCGCCAACTGGGCGCATTGCCTGTTTCAATGCCGCGACATCACGGTGGATAACATCCGCGTGATGGGCGGACACGACGGGGTGCATTTCCGCACCTGCGACCGCGTGAGTGTGAAAAACTCCGTGTTCCACACGGGGGACGATTGCGTGGCGGGGTTTGATAACACCGACGTTACGGTGGAGGATTGTGAGTTGAACACCGCCTGCAGCGCTTTTCGCTTCGGCGGCACGCGGGTGACGGTGCGCCGTTGCCGCATTTTCGGACCGGCGGAGTATATGCACCGTTTTTCGCTCACCGAAGAGGAAAAGCAAAACGGGGCGGGCGCACCCGCTGCACATCACCGCCGCAATATGCTCAGCGCCTTCACCTATTTTGCGGACGATTCCCGCCCGGTGCGGGAAGAGCCGGGTGTGTTCACGGTGGAGGATTGTGTGGTGGAAAACGCCGACCGTCTGCTTCACTACAACTATTCGGGGAATGAAATTTACCAGAAAAACCGCCCGCTTCGCGACGTACATTTCAAAAACGTGACGGCCTTCGGCGTGAAACTGCCCATCAACCTGTACGGTGAAGAACTCCATCCCGTCATCGCGACGTTCGATAACTTGACGGTTGCGATGGAAGGGGATATTCCGCTGATGTTGGCGGCTTACTATGAACGCATCGTGCTGAACGGTGTGAGGGGTGTGGATGCCCCGCGTGTGAGGGTGTGGAGTGACGGCGTGATCGAAGGGGATACCCCCGTCACGGTGGAAGTCGCCGCTGAGCCGTTTTACACAGAGAGTATATAACAAAAAAGCGACCGAGCGTACAACTCGGTCGCTTTTTTGTTCGACGTTCGATATTGATTGACAGCGAGAGCAAGTCCCGCCGTACAATGCCAATTCGGTTATAAGGTTACACCCCGTGGGGCAGATCCACCACGCGGCAACCGCATCGGGCGGCAAGGACACGGCTTTCCGCGAACTGCAGGCCGATGTCGGCGGCGGAGTGTGCATCTCCCGAAAGGATCACCGTGCCGCCTTGCTCGCCGATATAGGACAGCAGGTGCGGCGCGGGGTAGGGGGTGGTGCGATATCCGCGGGAAATGGCGCCTGTGTTGATCTCGAAGGGAACCCCGAGAGGAAGAAGTGCATCGATCGCCGCTTTGGCGGCGGCCACGTAACGGGGATGGGTGTCATCAAACAGATGGCCGTCTTCGTTGTATTTGGTGAGAAGATCCAAATGCCCGATGATGTCGGGTGACACACGGGCGAGTTTTGCCGTTTCGCCGAAATATGCTTCGGCAAAAGCATACCAATCCCCGCCGAAAAAGCGGGTTACACCGGCCGTCAAAACGGCTTCGGAGTGATCCACCGTGAGATAGTCTGCCCCACATTTCACGTCGTGTACCGAACCGATGCGATAATCAAAACGGGTGACGTCAACAGGGGTGTAGAGATCCGCTTCGATGCCGCACAAAACGGTGATGCGACCACGGTATTCTTCCTGTAGCGCGTGGATCGCATCGTAATACGCATCCACGTCCGTCATGGTGAAATCGGTCGCGTAAGGGGCGGGAGAGTGTCCCGAAAAGCCGATGTGAGTCATCCCACGGGCGAGCGCTTCTTCCACCATTTCACGCGGGGAGTTTTTTCCGTCGCAAAACGTGGTGTGCAGGTGAAAGTCGCCGATAATCATTTGGTCATCTTCTCCTGCTTCACCTTATGGTCGATCACGTGGCGAGAGGCGAGTTCGTTGTGAATGTCTTCAAGCGACAACCCCATTTCGATCATCAACACCATCACGTGATAGGTGAGGTCCGCGATCTCATAGATGGTTTCCTTTTTGTCGTTCGCCTTGCCCGCGATGATCACTTCGGTGCATTCTTCGCCCACTTTTTTGAGAATCTTATCAATGCCTTTTTCAAACAGATAGGTGGTGTACGAACCTTCTTTTTTCTCGGTCTTGCGGCCTTCGATCAAGGTCATCAACTGCTCAAGCGAAAACGCGTGGCGTTCGTCGCTTTCCCACACGGGGTTGAAGAAACATGAGTCTTCGCCTGTGTGGCAGGCGGGACCGTCTTTTTCCACCAAGACTTCCAACGCATCCTTATCGCAATCGGTGGTGATGGATACGATGTGTTGATAGTTGCCGCTGGTTTCCCCTTTCAGCCACAGGCAGTTGCGGGAGCGGCTGTAAAAACATGTCAGCTTCTTTTCCAGTGTGATCTGTAAGCTTTCACGGTTCATATAGGCAAGGGTCAAA
>JAZSHJ010000140.1:0-8809 GCA_045533175.1 Acutalibacteraceae bacterium | reverse complement strand
AGACCATCAAGGCGATTGCCGAAGCGGAAGCCTATCCGGGCCCGTCGCTCATCATCGGCTACGCTCCTTGCGAGATGCACGCCATCAAGGGCGGCATGGCGAACTGCCAGGCCGAAATGAAGAAGGCTGTGGATTGCGGTTACTGGCATATGTTCCGCTTCAACCCCGCGAACAAGGCGGAAGGCAAGAACCCCTTCACCATGGACAGCAAGGCTCCCACCGCGAGCTATCGCGACTTCATCCTGAATGAAGCGCGTTACTCCGGCTTGACCCGCAAGTTCCCCGAGCGTGCGGATGAGCTGTTTGCGAAGGCGGAAGAAACCGCAATCGCGCGTTACGAGCATCTGGTTCGTCTGGGCGACCTGTACAGCCAGAAGGCGTAATTCCCCAAAAACAAAACCCCGCCGTCAAGCGTTGCTTGGCGGCGGTGCTTTTTTGTGTGGTGCGTGGCAGAAAAGAGATATTCATATCGCGTTGTAGGGACACGCGGTTCCGCTTGTTTGCGTAGCGTCTGCACCAAGACACACGGATTTCGCCGAAAGGCGAATGTTTGCAAGACATTGGCGGGCGCACGTGCCGTAACTTTTTCGATTTTGCCAAAGGCAAAATGCCATTCGTTTAGAGTGGCAAGAAAAATGTTACACGGATTTCGCCGAAAGGCGAATATCCTCTTGACAAATAGCGACTACAGGTGTAGAATATAGTCGACGACTACGAGCGTAGTTGTATACGGAACAAGCGAACTAAGAAAAAGGGGAGATTGCAAAAGAAGGGGAGGTGGGAGTGCCGAAACGGGCGCAGGCAAACGCGGCAAGGTGAAAAACACCGCTTTAAAACGGTGTTCGGATCGGCGGGTGCTGTAGATGGTGCGAAATTTGCAAACAAATTGTTAAAACGCCGAAAAAAGATAAAAAAATTTCGATTTTTTTGCCGTTTTGCCTTGAAAAAATTCTTCATATTGTGTATTATATAGATAATGGCTAAATGGCGAAATGTGTTCTTCGCCGTCCCAGAGGGGAAGGGCCACGGAGAGAGGGGATCCCACAGCGCACACACGGCGGAGAGTATGGCCGCAGGCGCGCCGCCCGTCGCTGAAAGGGAACCCGTCCGACTCAATATGAAAAGTGAGGAGAATCGTTATGTCCAATCGCTTGTTCCAGGGTGTAGTTCATCAGATGTGGGAAGCCGCAGGTCGCAACATCGGTGTGATCGATGAAACGTTGGCCGTGATCGCGTGCAGCGATCTGTCCCGTGTGGGGGAAGCTGCCGAAAACGTGACGGCGGAATCCTTTACCGTGCAGGAAACCTTTGTGGTGGACGGCTTCACATACAAGGCGTTCGGTAACCGTCCGCATTGCGAATACGTGCTGTTCGTGGAAGGGGACGATGAGGAAACCGCACGGTATGCCGCGTTGCTGGCCGTGTCGCTTGTGAACATCAAGCAGTACTACGACGAGAAGTATGATCGCAGCAACTTTGTCAAGAACGTGATTCTGGACAACATTCTGCAGGGTGACATCTTCCTGAAAGCCCGTGAACTGCGTTTCAATAACGATGTCAGCCGTGCGGTGTTGCTCATCCGCATTGCGAATACCACCGATATTTCCGCCTTTGACGTGATTCAAAACCTCTTCCCCGACAAGGCGAAGGATTTTGTGATCAACATCAACGAAACCGATATCGCGCTTGTGAAAGAGATCCGTCCCGGTGTGGACAGCCGTGATCTTGAGAAACTGGCGCGTTCCATCGTGGATACGCTGGGAAGCGAGTTTTATACTCACGCCTTCATCGGTATCGGTACCGTGGTGGAAGGCATCAAAGAACTGGCGCACTCCTTCAAGGAAGCGCAGGTGGCGCTGGAAGTCGGCAAGGTGTTCGACACCGAAAAGACCATTGTCAGTTATGACAACTTGGGCATTGCCCGTTTGATCTATCAGTTGCCCACCACCTTGTGCGAGATGTTCCTGCGTGAGGTGTTCAAGCGCGGCACCATTGCCTCGCTGGATCAGGAAACGCTCTTTACGATACAGCGTTTCTTTGAAAACAACCTGAACGTATCCGAAACCTCTCGCAAACTTTTCGTGCACCGCAACACGCTGGTGTATCGCTTGGAAAAGATCAAGCGTTTGACCGGCTTGGATCTGCGCGAGTTTGACGATGCGATCGTCTTTAAGGTGGCGCTGATGGTCAAGAAGTACCTGACGGCGAAGCCGGTGAAATATTAAGTTTTTACGCTCAAAAAGTTGCGCCGCCCTTCGATCGCTGAACGGCGGCGACCTTTTTGCAGGCAGACATTTCCGGTTGTTCTCGCGGCCGCCTTGTGGTATGATGGGAACAAGCTTTCTGCCGATCGACAGAAAACGACGGATATTTTTGGAAAGGAAGGGTATCCTTGATAGAGTTCCGAGGTGTTCATAAGACGTATGACAGCGGCATCAAAGCGCTGAAAGACGTGAACATACACATTGACAAAGGTGAGTTTGTATTTATCGTCGGTGCTTCGGGTGCGGGTAAAAGCACCTTTTTGAAGCTAATTATGCGGGAAGAAGTGGCAAATGCGGGCGAGGTGATCGTCAACGGCTACGACTTGAACCGCATGAAGCGCCGCCGTGTGCCGTTTTTCCGCCGCACGATGGGTATCGTGTTCCAAGATTTCCGCCTTATCCCTAAAATGAATGTGTACGACAACGTGGCGTTTGCCATGCGTGTGACCGGTGCTTCCCGCAAGGAAGTGCGTCAGCGTGTGCCGTACATATTGCAACTGGTGAGTTTGCATGAAAAAATGCACAGTTTCCCCGCGGAACTTTCGGGCGGTGAGCAACAGCGCGTGGGTTTGGCGCGTGCGCTGGTAAACAATCCCGCCATGATCATTGCAGACGAGCCGACGGGTAACGTCGATCCCGAAATGTCCCACGAGATCGTGGAACTGCTGTCCGAGATCAACGCGCGCGGTACCACCGTGTTGATGGTTACCCACGAACATAATCTGGTGAACGAATTCCATCATCGCGTCATCACCATTAAAGACGGAACGGTTGTTTCGGATACGCAAAACGGAGGTGAGGCACAATGAAGTGGAGCAGTTTTCAGTATCTGATCCGTGAAGGGTTCCGCAACCTGTGGCACAACCGTTTTATGGCGGCGGCATCCATCGGCGTGTTGGTTTCCTGCTTGCTTCTCACAGGCGGTGCCTACCTTACGTTTGTGAACATCGATCACATGTTTGACTGGGTGTACGAGCAAAACGTGGTGGTGGCGTTTGTGGACGATGCCGTGTCGGATGCCGACACCGAAGCGTTGGAAGCGAAACTTGAAAGCATCAACAACGTGGTAGGGGTGGATTTCCTTTCCAAAGAGGACACCCTGCTTCGTATGCAGGAATCGTTGCCTCCCTCGCTGTTTGAAAGTTTGAAAGGGGAAAACAATCCCTTGCAACACAGTTACGTCATCACCTTCCAAGATCTTTCAAAATTTGAAAGTACACTCCAACAGGTGGAGAGCACGGAAGGAATCGCATCGGTGAGTTACAGCGGTGATCTGGCCGCTACGCTTACCCGTGTGCGCCAGGTGATCCTCACCGTGGGCGGATGGATCATTGCGGTGTTGTTGCTGGTATCGCTGTTCATCATCTCGAACACCATCAAACTGACGGTGTACAGCCGCCGTTTGGAAATCTATATCATGAAATCGGTGGGTGCCACCGATGCCTTTATCCGTTTCCCCTTTGCGGTGGAAGGCATGGTGATGGGCATTTTGTCGGGTGGCCTTGCCTACGGCATTATGTACTATCTTTATAACAAACTGGCCGCCAGCGTCACCTTTGGCCCGATGCTTGGGTTGGTGAGTTTTACCCGCGACCATCTGTGGCTGATCCTGTTGGTCGGCTTCCTTGTGGCGGGTCTGCTCACGGGTGTGCTGGGTAGTGTGATCTCCATGAGTCGTTACCTGAAAACAGAGGGCAGCGAACAAGTGTGATCACCGTGTGAGATCAAGGAAAGGATAAACTCTTATGCAACAAAAAACAGGAAAGCGGCACGTCTTGCGTATCGTATCCCTGCTTATGGTGTTGGTGCTGTCGGTGGGCAGTTTTTTGACGTTTTCTCCCGCGCCCGTAACGCGCGCAAAAACGTTGGATGAACTGCAAGATCGGCTGGAGGCGCTTGAAAAGGAAGAAGAAGCGCTGAAAGACCAGTTGGCGGATTGCAAAAACGACGTGGCGCGCCAACAGGAGTATGCCAATTCGCTGAAAGGCAAGATTCAAAACAGCGAGGAGCAGATCGAACTGCTTCGTCAGCAGGTGGAACTGTTGATGGAACAGATGGACGAAAAAGCCGCGCAGATCGAAGAAAAAGGTGCGGCGATCTTGGCACGTGAAGAAGAGATCGCCCAAGCGGAACAGCGTATTAACGATCAGATCGCGTTGTTTGGTGAACGCTTGCGTGTGATCGCGCAGACGGGCAATCTCAGTTCGCTGCAGATGCTGTTCAACACCGAAAACTATCTGGACTATCTGTTGAAAGCGGCGGTGGTGAACCGTATTGCACAAAGCGACCAGCGACAGATCGATGCTTTGAACGGGCAGATCGAAGATCTGAACGGGGAGATCGCCAAACTGGACGAAGAGAAAGTGGCGCTGGATGCCGAACGTGCCGCATTGGATGCCGAACGGCAGGAGATCGAAGCGCTCAAAGCGGTGGCAGACGGGAAGAAACAGGAACTGGACGCTTTGTATGCCGAGTGCAACAAGGTGCTGGCAAACCTGCAAAGTTCGGTGGACGCCGTGAACGCCCAGTTGGCGCAGAAACAGCGAGAGGAAGAAGCGCTCGACCGTGAGATCAAGCGTATTCTGGAATCCATGCAATCCACGGGTCGTTACACCGGCGGCACGATGTACTGGCCGGTTCCCACCGTGAAAAACATCTCGTCCTACTACGGACACCGTTGGGGTACGCTTCATCGCGGTATCGATATCGCGAACGGATCCATCCCGATCTACGGTGAAAACATCGTGGCAGCGTCCGACGGTACGGTTATCCACGTTAATCCCGCGGGGTGGGGCGGCGGATACGGCCTGTTTGTGATGGTGGATCACGGTTTGGATAACAACGGCCGCCAGATCGTCACGCTGTATGCACACATGTCTGCCACGCTGGTGAGCGTCGGTCAGAAGGTGAGAGGCGGGCAAACGGTGCTTGGTCGTGCCGGTTCGTCCGGTAACGTGACCGGCCCCCACCTGCACTTTGAAGTGCGTGTGAACGGTACGGGGGTGGATCCGCTGGCCAACGGCTATTTGAAGCTCAATTCATAAGAAACGGGTGTGTGCTATGCGTAAGCGGTTGTCGTGGGGCGCGGTGTTGTCCCTTATGATCATCGTGGTGGCGGTCACCGTGTGTGTGACCATGTTGATCGCCATGCGGCGTTTTAACGCGCAGGTGAACGAATTGAATAACCGCCAGGCGATGTACAGCTACGTGGCCGATGTGGATAACGCCATTCGGCAGAATTATTACGGTACGATTGATGAAGAGGCGTTGCGCCGCTTTATCGCCACGGGGCAGATCGGCGGTATCGGGGATAAATACGCCCGCTACTACACCCCCGAAGAGTACAACGCGCGGTTGGCCTCCCTTGCGGGGCAGTCCACCGGTTTCGGTGTGGAAGCGGTGTTGAACGAAAGCGGGCAGGTGGTGCTCAGCACTGTGTATGTCAACTCGCGCGCCTACAGCGCGGGGTTGCAAAAAGGCGATGTGGTGGTGGCGCTGAACAAAACGGCGTTGGGCGACGATCCGCTGGGCACCGTGCAAGCGGCGCTGAACGGCAATGCTTCCATCATTCTCACCGTGCGTCGCGGCGATCTGGAAACAGCGTTTGATCTTTCCTCCTCCTCTTACGAACTGGTGTGCGTGCAAAGTGAATTGAACGGCACGGCGGGGTACCTGCGGGTGGAAAGTTTGACCGATGTGACACCCAAACAAGTGGTAAAAGCATTGGATTCGCTGAAAGAACGCGGGGCAACCTCGCTGGTGTTGGATCTGCGCGGTGTGGACGGCGGTTCACGCGAGGCGGCGGAAGAAATGTTGTCCGCCCTGTTGCCGCGCGGCCAGTACGGGTACTATAAAGATAAGAACGGCAGCGTCGAACTGCAAGCACAGGCAACGGGACAGATGGATCTGCCTTGTGCCGTGTTGGTGAACGGCAAGACGGCGGGCGAAGCGGAACTGATCGCGGGTGCTCTGCGACAGATGGACAAAGTGGCGTTGGTAGGGAACACCACCGCCGGTCGCTCGTTGGCACAAGCGTTCTTCCCCCTTTCCGCCGATAATGCGGCGGTGTGCCTCACGGTGGGGGAATACCTGCTGAAAGACGGCAGCGGTTGGGAAGGTGTCGGCTTGGTGCCGAACGTGGATGTGTCGCTGACGGCCGAGCAGGAAGCCGCGTTGGAACTGGTGCCGAAGGATCAAGACACCCAGTATTTGGCGGCGGTGGAATGGCTCGCGTCGGGTGAGACGGGGGTAGTGCCTCCCACCACGACGACAACCACGGCCACCACGGCGACGACCACCGTGACCACCACGGGAGAAGGCGGTGAAACCACCACGGGCGATACCTCGGTGACGGGTACGACGGCGGAGGGGACGACCACCACCGCGACTACCGCGCAAAACTGAAAACAAAGCATCCCGAAACCATTGGTTCCGGAATGCTTTTGCTTGCGATACTTTTAAAACGGTGCTATACTGAAACCGTTATAAGGAGGTGCGATCATGTCAGATTTATTGCGTATGATTCGCACGGTGGAAGTGTTTGGCATTTGCAGGGCGTTTTCACCGCATATGCGCCTTCGGTTACCCCTTTTGTGGGTGAAAAATGGGATTATATCTTAACTTTCTTGCGTTTGATTGTCAAAATTCTTGCAATTTGTTACCGGTTTGGTATATAATGGATATGTTAAGAATACATAGGGAGGCAACGGAAATGGATAAGAAGATCAAAGAAATGTACGAACTGTGGTTGGCGCGTGCCACCGAAGATCCCGATCTTGGGGCGGAGTTACAGGCAATCGCCGACGACGAAGCGGCGATATTCGACCGTTTTTACTGCGAATTGGAGTTTGGCACGGCGGGCTTGCGCGGGGTGATCGGTGCGGGCGATAACCGCATGAATATCTACACCGTTCGCAAAGCTACGCAGGGCTTGGCCAACTATTTGAAGGCACATTATGATGCTTCCTCGGTGGCGATCGCGTACGATTGCCGTATCAAATCGGAACTGTTTGCCCGTGAAGCGGCGCGCGTGTTGGCCGGTAACGGTGTGAAGGTGTATTTGTTCGATGAACTGAACCCCACGCCGGTGCTGTCTTTTGCGGTGCGTGAACTTACGTGCCAAGCGGGCATCATGGTGACGGCCAGTCACAACCCCGCGAAATACAACGGTTACAAATGCTACGGCCCGAACGGCGGCCAGATGACCGATAACGATGCGAACGAAGTGACCGCATACGTGCGCGCGCTGGATATTTTTGATGACGTGACGGTGGCGGATTATGATGCCGCGGTGGCAAACGGCACCATCGAAATGGTGGGTGAAGCGTTGGTCAACACCTTCCTTGATCGCGTGGAGGCACAGCAGATCAACCCCGGCATTTGTGAAAAAGCGCCGCTGTCGGTGATCTATTCTCCGCTGAACGGCACGGGTAACAAGCCGGTGCGGGCGATCCTCGCTCGCATGGGATTGCGCGACGTGCGCATTGTGGCGGAGCAGGAGTTGCCCGACGGCAATTTCCCCACCACCCCGTATCCGAACCCGGAATTCCGTCAGGCGTTTGAACTGGCACTTGAAATGGCGAAGGATACTCATCCCGACCTGTTGCTGGCGACCGATCCCGACTGCGATCGCGTGGGTATCGCGGTGAAGGACGGCGACGGGTATCAGTTAGTGACAGGCAACGAAGTGGGTTGCTTGTTGCTCGAATACATTCTTTCGTGCAAAACGGCGCGCGGCGAAATGCCGGTGGCACCGATGGCGGTGAAAACCATCGTGACATCCGATCTCGCGGCCAACATCGCGAAGAAGTACGGTTGCCGCATTGCCGAAGTGCTGACCGGTTTCAAATACATCGGCGAGCAGATCGACGAGCAGGTGGCGGCAGGCCATCCCGAAAACTACATTCTGGGCTTCGAGGAAAGTTACGGTTACCTTGCGGGCACGCACGTGCGCGACAAGGATGCGGTGGTTGCTTCCATGCTCATTTGCGAAATGGCGGCGTACTATAACGCCGAAGGCCGTTCGCTCTTGACGGTTCTGAACGATCTGTATGCCGAACATGGGGTGTACCGTCACAGCCTGTTGAACGCCGAGTTTGAAGGGGCGGAAGGTATGGCCACCATGAAGGCGTTGATGGAAGGTTTGCGTGAAAACCGCCCCGAAACGCTCGGCGGTTTGCGCGTGGTGGCGTTTGCGGACTATCGCGAATCGGTCAGCGTGGATCTGGTGAGTGGAGAGACCGCTGCCATTGATCTGCCGAAATCCAACGTGTTGTCCTACAAACTGGAAGGCAACAACGGCATCATCATTCGCCCCTCCGGTACCGAACCGAAGGTGAAGGCGTATATCACCGCGACGGGTGCCGATCTGGCGGCGGCCGATGCAATGACTGCGACCTTGAAAGAGGCGGCGGCCGAGATGCTCAAAGCGTAAAATAAAACAAAAAAGGACGGTGTGCATTGCACAGCGGCCTTTTTTTCTTTCTTTCAGAACTTGCGCCCTACCATCTTGTTCACGATGGCGGGGGAACTTTTGATCAGTTTTA
>JAZSHJ010000033.1:0-2499 GCA_045533175.1 Acutalibacteraceae bacterium | reverse complement strand
ACCCGATTGGGTGGCGTTTTCTTATGTGCGGTTTGAATTAGCCGTTGGCCTTCTTGGCGATCTCGACCAGCTGAGCGAAAGCGGCCTCGTTGTGGATGGCCATCTCAGCGAGCATCTTGCGGTTGATCTCCACACCGGCCTTCTTCAGACCGTTCATGAAGGTGGAGTAGTTCATGCCGTTCATCTTCGCCGCAGCGGAGATACGGGTGATCCACAGTCGACGGAAGTCGCGCTTCTTCAAACGACGGCCGATGTATGCATACTGACCGGATTTCATAACCGCTTCTTTCGCGGTCTTGAACAGCTTGGACTTGGCACCATAGTAGCCCTTTGCCAGCTTCAATACTTTCTTTCTTCTTTTGCGCGTCATCATTGCGCCTTTAATACGAGCCATGCTTTATTCCTCCATTCTCAAACCGCGATTACTTGTAAGGGATCATGCGCTTGACAGCCGCAGTGTTGGTCACGTCCGCCACCACAGTCTTACGCAGATTTCTCTTACGTTTGGTCGATTTCTTGTTCAGGATATGGGACTTGTAGGCATGGCCGCGAATGACCTTGCCGGTCTTGCTGAGCTTAAAGCGTTTTTTTGCACCACTGTGCGTTTTGATCTTCGGCATCGTTATATCCTCCTTAAATTTCTATCGGCTTACTTTGTCGTTGCAGGGGCAAGAAACATCAACATGTGACGGCCTTCCATCTTGGCGGGCTTATCCACCGTTCCGGCTTCGGCACAGGCTTCGGCGAAACGCTGCATAGAGTCCAAACCCAATTCGGGATGACCAAGTTCACGGCCGCGGAAGCGGATGGACACTTTGACACGATCCCCATCCTGCAAAAAGCGAATGGCGTGACGCACCTTGGTGTTAAAATCCCCCACGTCGGTGTTCAAACCGAGGCGGACTTCCTTGATTTCCGTGACGTGCTGATTTTTACGGGCTTCCTTTTCACGCTTGGCCTGTTCAAACCGATATTTGCCGTAATCCATGACACGGCACACCGGGGGAACGGCATTCGGCGCGATCTTGACCAGATCCAGATCATGTTCATCCGCGATCTTCTGGGCATCCCTTGCGGACATAACGCCCAACTGTTCGCCGTCTTCTCCGATCACACGGACTTCGGCGTCGCGAATCTGCTCGTTGATCTGCAGTTCCTTGCTTGCGATGGCAAAGCACCTCCATTTGTAAATTATAAAACGCGGGCAGATAGTCTGCCCGCGTTTGCAACACAATCCAAATACGCCCACGTTCCGGCGGCGCTTTCGATTATTGACCCGGAGGGTGAAACCACGGGTGAGAACGGGCTACGCTCTGCTTCGTTTTACATCGTTTGTTACTATACCACACTTCCCGCCCGCTGTCAAGTGATTTTTAAAAATTCCGAAAAAGTTTTCATTCACCCCTTGACGACGGGGGATTTATCTGCTATAATTCCCGTGTTGTCAAAAAATATGCTGATGTGGCTCAATGGCAGAGCGGTTCACTCGTAATGAACAGGTTGTCAGTTCGATTCTGACCATCAGCTCCAAAAAAGACCTCACATGCGTGAGGTCTTTTTTTCGCTGATGCCGCCTACGGGCGGGTTTATCCGTGGGCGCTGCCCACTCGACGCGCAGGGGCACCCTGACGGTGCCCCCGCACACACCCCCTCCCTCCGAAGGAAACACCTTGCTTCTTCACCGCCGCATTTCGTCCGACATGTCAAGCCAAAAAAGACCTCACATGCGTGAGGTCTTTTTTTCGCTGATGCCGCCTGCGGGCGGGTTTATCCGTGGGCGCTGCCCACTCACAGTATCGCTTCCATTTCCATTTGGCGGCATTGCATACCGAGCGATTCATAGAACTTCATGGCAGAGGTGTTGCAATTCCACACGTGCAACGTCACGTTGTAGCACCCGCGTTCCCGCGCCAGCGCCAACACCGCTTCATACAATGTGCGGCCGATGCGCTGTCCGCGGCAGGTTTCGTCCACGCACAGGTCGTCCAAATATAACGTGCGCACCTCCTGCAACGCGTGATGATGCGCCCCTTCCTGAATCACACAAAAAGCATACCCCACCGTGCGATCGGTTTCATCTGCCGCCACCAACACAGGGCGGGTATCATCCGCCAAAATCTCCGCCAACTGCTCGTCCGAATATTTTCGCGCACCGGCGCAAAACAAGTCGGGACGCCCTGCGGCGTGCACGTCACACACCTGTCGCAACAGGTCTCCGATGCGGGGAATATCCCGCCGTTCCGCTTTCCGTACCGTCATTGCGGCCTCACTTTCCCGTTGAGCCGAAACCGCCCGCCCCGCGCACGGTATCCTCAAGCGTTTCCACCGCATTAAACTGTGCGGTTACATAAGGGGTCAGCACCAATTGTGCCACTCGTTCCCCGTGTTCCACCGTCTGTGCCGCCGTGCCGTGGTTATGCAACGCCACAAAGATCTCGCCGCGATAAGTCGGAGGCCAAGCGGTCTTAGGAAGACAAATTATTGTGCCAACTCCTTGGC
>JAZSHJ010000069.1:0-3531 GCA_045533175.1 Acutalibacteraceae bacterium | reverse complement strand
ACCGCTGTCCGAACGGACAGCGGTGTCTTTATGTATAAGCGAATGTGGGGACGAGGTGGGGTGACATCCCCATGCCTTATATAAATACTATGCGTATAAACTACATCAAATATTTCTTTTTGTATTTCATGCGAACATAGTTCCCGAAAAATACCCCTGCATTTACGAACAGGCCTATAATACTGCCGCTGATGCCGAACGGTTCACACAGAAACAGCGTCCAGAATAGGGAACTGCCAAACCCCGCGCCTACCGCCGCGAAGAACCCGCGGCGGGTGATTGAAACCCCGCGAAACGCCGCGGCAAGCGGCACCAGCATCACAGGGCACCAGAAAGAATAGGCGGTGAGCAGGATGTCAAAGATGCCGGGGAGCAGGAAAGTGAGCACCACCGCGCCACCGCCGATCAGCAGGGTGCTGTAGCGCAACAGATGCAGTTGTGTATGGGGGGATGTATTTGGAAATAAAGGCGTTACCACGTCGCACACCAGTCCGATGGCTGCTCCGTTCAAAAAACTGTCGGCGGCGGAAAGAATAATGGATACCATCGCCGCCATCACCAACCCGCGCACACCAAGCGGCAACACCGAAAGGATCATACGCGGCATGGCGGTGGCTGCTTCGCCCGCAGGGTTCAGCACATACGCCGTAAGGCCGATCAGTCCCGTTACCGCGAAGAAGGGGATGGCAAACGCACCGCTGAGCACGGTGGCACGGGCGGTAACGGCAGGGGTGCGCCCCAAAAGCAGGCGTTGTGTGTAGGGAGGGGCCAGCGCTTCTCCTACGGCCAACGCCAGAAAGAGCGAGAAAAACCCCCACACGGTGGTCCCGTTCAGCGGATTCCAATAGGCGGGGGGCAAGGCGTGTGCTACTGCGGCAAGGCCGCCCGCACGGTGCAATCCGCCCAAAAGCAACAACGGCATTCCCACGGCCAACAACAAAAACTGTACCACGTCCGCCGCGATGACCGATTGCATCCCGCCAAAGGCGGTGTAGATAAGAACGATGCCGCACCCGATCAGAACCCCCACCCACGAGGGAACGCCAAGCAGGGTGCGAAAGGTGAGGCCCATCGCTTCCATTTGTGCCGCCACCACGCCCGCACAACTGAGAAACGCAAATCCGCCGCACAACACCCGCGCACCGCGCCCGTACTGCGTTTCCAAAATGCCGCCCACGGTGGATATTCCTTCAAAACGTGCCACGCCTCCCACCAAAAATCGTCCGATCGCCATCATGGCAAAGGCAAATCCCATGAGCGCCAAGGTAGAACCGATCCCGCGGGAAAACGCCTCGGACGCGTTGCCGGAGGAGAAACCGCCGCCGATAAACGAAGCGGCAAGAGTGGCGAAGATCACCCCTGTACCGTATCGCCCACCCACCGCGGTAAAATCTGCGGCGCTTTTCACTTGTCGCCCGCCGCGCAAACCGATCCACAGCAGCACCGCAAGATATCCCGCCACGATGGCGATATCCAACCACATAACAACCCCTCCTCCGTAGAGTGTATGCAAACGGGAAGAGGGACAGACCTACAAAAAATAGGTTGCGGTCACGAGGCGCCTATGATATACTTTATGCAACGAAAGAGGCGGAGGTAACAGATGATGTATATTCCGAATGTATGGTCGCAAGGGCAGTTGTTTGCGTTCTCGGCATGGGATGGCGAAGCACGTTGCACCGACGATCTTTGCGGCATTTTAAGCGCGGATCGCATCGGCATCCGCTTTTTTACCCGCGTCAAGCGCGAATTGGCGTTGGTGGGGGGCAAGTTGTGGGATGTCGCCTTTGAAGCTGTCACGTCCGATTGGGTAGAAGCGGTGATCAACCGCGGCACCCGTGCGCGATTTGTGTTTGCCGCGGCGCATCTGGTGGTGGGGAATACCGCTGCAGAGATGGTGCCGGTGGTACTGTGTGAAGGAAGCACCGCGGTGCAGACGGTGGACGGCGTTCAGGTGCAGGACAGCGGTGACGGTGACGTGACCGCGCTGGCCGCAGAGGGCGACCGTTTTGCGTTTGCGCACGCGCACAACGCAGCAGAGGCGGTGGCGCTTGCAAAAGCGGGGCTTTCTTGCGATATGGACGCCTTGGTGGCGCAAAAACGTGCGTTTTACGAAACCCACGGGTTGGATAACGAAACTTATGGTGCGCTGTACGGTAAGTGCCTTTCGGTGATGAAGAGTCAACTCTATTCCGCGGGCGAAGGGTTTTCCACCGTGTGGTCCACCCCCGATCGTCTGCCGCACAAATATCTCTGGCTGTGGGATTCGGTGTTTCACGCGGTGGGACACCGTCACGTGGACGGTAAGATCGCAGAGGAACTTATTCTTGCCATTTTCGATCATCAAAGCGAAGAAGGGTTCATCCCGCACATGGCTACTCCCACGGGTTCGTCCGAATTGACGCAACCGCCCGTGATCGCGTGGGGCGCTATGAAAGTATATGAAAAAACGGGAAACCGCGCGTTTCTTAAAACGGTGTTCGAGAAAAACCGCCGATTCCTGTACTGGTGCCGCGAAAACCGCGTAAAAGGAAACGAGGGGTTATATATTTGGAATACGGCGGGGGAGGAGATTTGTCGCTGTGCAGAATCGGGAATGGATAACTCCCCGCGTTTTGACGACGTGGTGAACGTAGAGGCGATCGATTTCTCTTGCTTTGTAGCAAACGAAACAAGGCAGATGCAGAAAATGGCCGAGATTCTGAACGATGCCGATGCCGCCGCGGAGTTTGCCGCGTGGCATCAAGCACTTAAAGCGGCAATCAACCAAAAATTGTGGGACGAAACGGACGGATTCTATTTCGACTACGATTACGACCGAAAATGCATCCATAAGGTGTGGGCGGTGGCCTCTTTCCTGCCGTTGTTTGCGGGGGTGTGTGAGGAAAACCACGCGGCGGCGCTGGCGGCACAACTGCAAAATCCCGACACCTTCGCCACCGCCTTCCCCGTGCCGTGCGTGGCGAAAAACGATCCCACCTTCGGCAGCGATATGTGGCGCGGCCCTGTGTGGATCAACTACAACTACATGGTAATCGAAGGGTTGCGCAACTACGGGTACACCGCGCTCGCGGATACGCTGCGTGACCGCACGGTGGACGTGATGAAGGAATGGTATGAAAAAGCGGGCACGCTGTATGAATTTTACGGAACCGAAAACGACCGTTGCCCTGCCACGCTCAAACGCAAGGGAGAGCCGATCGAACCGTACAACATGCAGGTGCGATACCAGTCCATCCGCGACTACGGATGGAGCGCTACCCTTTTGTGCGACTGGCTGGCGGAACAATACATGTAAGAAAGGCGCCCCGCATGGGGCGCTTTTTTATTCTGCCGTGAGATGCACCAAATGTGCAATGCCGGGAATGGATTCCCCTTGCTGTGAGGTGGTGGTGGACATGAGTGCCCCTGTGGCCACGAACAACATGCTCTTCATTTCCCGCCGTTCGAGTTTTCCCAAAAGGTACCCACACAAAACGGAGGCGGAACAACCGCATCCCGAACCGCCCGCGTGTACATCCTGGCGTTTGC
>JAZSHJ010000117.1:0-4396 GCA_045533175.1 Acutalibacteraceae bacterium | reverse complement strand
CCTTTGGCCGTTCGGGAGGGGTGTGGGGAACCTATCGGAAAGGTTCCCCACGTTCTTTTCGCCGTTTTCTTTCAAAGAAAACGGCTGCCTGCGCGGCATGAGCGCGAATCGACGATAAAGACATATTTGAAACACACTTCTTCTCGTTGTTTGAAAATGGAATGACAATTTTCAAACAACATCGCCGGTAGAAATTTGCATAGGATCTCTCTCCCTCATCGCCATTGACTTCACCGAACCACGCGACCATCGCGTGGTTTTACTTTTACAAAAAACTGCCGAGGATTTCTCCTCGGCAGTTTTTATTATCCCTTAGTACTTCTTACGAGGTACGTAGGAGGTGTGCAGAATGTGGTGCGCTTTTTCGCAGCCATACTCGCCCTTGAAGAACTCATCATAGAGCATCTTGATAACGGGAGATTCATGCGATTTGCGCAGAGGCATATTCGCATCCAGATCATACAGGACTTTGGCACGAAGCGCCTTCAGATCCACCGTGTCGCGCACATACTGCGGCTGGATGGGCTGACCACCGCCATTGACACAACCGCCCGGGCAGCACATAACTTCCACGAACGCCCAATCGGCTGTACCGTCTTTGATGCGGTCCATAACCACTTTCGCACCCGCAATGCCGCTGACCGCCGCCACTTTGACCTTCGCGCCCGCGATGTCCACAGTTGCTTCCTTCAGACCGGTGGTGCCGCGCACCGCGTGGAATTCCACTTCGGTGTTATCCTTGCCGGTGAGCCAGTCGTTTGCAGTACGCAGAGCCGCTTCCATAACGCCGCCCGTCGCACCGAAGATCATCGCCGCACCGGTATCTTCGCCCAGAGGCGCGTCGAACTCTTCATCCGGCAGAGCCGTGAACTTCAAGCCCGCACGATCGATCATACGCGCAAGTTCACGGGTGGTGAGAGCGATGTCCACATCGGGCACGCCCGCCGCGTTCTCATCGTCGCGGCCCGCTTCAAACTTCTTCGCAGTACACGGCATGATGGACACGCTCACAATATCCTTCGGATCGATGCCCTGCTTTTCGGCAAAGTAGGTCTTGATGACCGCACCGCCCATCTGCTGGGGCGATTTGCAGGTGGAAAGATGGCCGAGCAGTTCGGGATAGTAGTATTCCGCGAACTTCACCCAACCGGGCGAGCAGGAGGTGATCATCGGCAGAGTACCGCCGTTTTGCATACGGCCGAGCAACTCGTTCGCCTCTTCCACGATGGTGAGGTCCGCTGCGAAGTTGGTGTCGAACACCCAGTTGAAGCCCAGACGGCGCAACGCGGCGACCATTTTGCCTTCCACGTTGGTGCCAACCGGCATGCCGAAGCATTCACCCAGCGTCGCACGCACCGAAGGAGCCGTCTGCACAACCACCGTCTTGGTCGGATCGGCCAGAGCCGCCCACACCTTATCGGTATCGTCCTTTTCGACCAACGCACCCGTCGGGCACACCGCGGTACATTGACCGCAGGACACGCACGCCACGTTCGACAGTTTGGTTTCAAACGCACAACCGATGTGAGTATCGATACCACGATCGTTCGCGCCGATCACCGACACGTACTGCTGGTTACACGCAGCCACACAACGACGGCAAAGAATGCACTTGTTGTTGTCGCGCACCAGATGCGCGGTGGAGGTGTCCAACTCATACTGCGGTTTGAAGCCGTCGTAACGGCCGCTGTCTTCCACGCCATAGTCACGGCAGAGTTTCTGCAGTTCGCAGTTGGTGGAACGCACGCAGGACAAGCACTTCTTGTCGTGGGTGGAAAGCATCAGTTCGAGCGTGGTACGGCGCGCTTTTTGCACCTTTTCGGTGTTGGTCTGAATTTCCATGCCTTCCGCAACGGGATAGACGCAAGCGGTGACCAAGCCACGAGTCATGGTCGCTTCCACAACGCAGATGCGGCAAGCGCCGATCTCGTTGCATTCCTTCATAAAGCAAAGGGTGGGGATCTCCACGCCGGCGGCACGAGCCGCCTCCAAAATGGTGGAACCCTTGGGCACGCTGACCGCAATGCCGTTTACTTTTACATTAACCATATCCATTTCAGCGCACTCCTTTCTTATTCCTTAATGATCGCATCGAACTTACAAGTGCTGATACAAGCACCGCACTTGATACATTTCGCGGTATCGATGACGAACGGCTTCTTGATCTCGCCGGTGATGGCGCCTACCGGGCACTTACGCGCACAAGCGGAGCAACCCTTACACTTATCCGCCACGATCTTGAACTGCAGCAGATCTTTGCAGACGCCGGCAGGACACTTCTTGTCCACGATGTGAGCTACATACTCATCGCGGAAGAAACGCAGGGTGCTGAGCACCGGGTTGGGCGCCGTCTGGCCCAAACCGCACAGCGAGTTGGCCTTAATGTAGTTGCACAGCTCTTCCATCTCGTCGAGGTCTTCGATCTTGCCTTCGCCGCGGGTGATGCGTTCGAGCAATTCGAGCAGACGCTTGGTACCCACACGGCAGGGAGTGCACTTACCGCAGGACTCGTCCACCGTGAACTCCAAGAAGAACTTCGCGATGTCCACCATACAGTTGTCTTCGTCCATGACGATCAAACCGCCCGAACCCATCATGCAACCGATCGCGGTCAGGTTGTCGAAATCCACTTCGGTATCGATCAATTCGGCCGGGATACAACCGCCGGAGGGGCCGCCCGTCTGAGCCGCCTTGAACTTCTTACCATTCGGGATGCCGCCGCCGATATCTTCGATGATGTGACGCAGGGTGGTACCCATCGAAATTTCCACCAGACCGGTGTTCTTGATCTTACCGCCGAGAGCAAACACTTTGGTACCGGGCGAACGCTCGGTGCCCATCGAACGGAACCAATCCGCACCCTTCAGAATGATCTGCGGGATATTGGCAAAGGTTTCCACGTTGTTTTCCACCGTGGGACGGCCGTACAGACCTTTGACAGCCGGATACGGCGGACGCGGACGAGGTTCGCCGCGGTTGCCTTCAATGGAGGTCATAAGTGCGGTTTCCTCACCGCAAACGAATGCACCCGCGCCAAGACGGATGAACAGATCAAAATCAAAGCCGGAACCGAAGATGTTCTTGCCGAGCAGGCCGTATTCACGTGCCTGTTCGATCGCGATCTGCAAACGCGCCACCGCGATCGGATATTCCGCACGGACATACACGTAACCTTCGGTCGCACCGATGGCGTAACCGGCGATCGCCATAGCTTCGATCAGCGCATGGGGGTCGCCTTCCAACACCGAACGGTCCATGAACGCACCCGGGTCGCCTTCGTCGGCGTTGCAGACCACGTATTTCTGATCTGCTTTGTTGGGAGCCGTGAGCGCCCATTTACGGCCGGTCGGGAAGCCGCCGCCGCCACGGCCGCGAAGTCCGGGATCGGTGACGCATTGAATGACTTCTTCGGGAGTCATTTCGGTGAGCGCCTTACCCAGCGCGGCGTAACCGTCCATCGCGATGTATTCATCGATCTTTTCGGGATCGATCACGCCGCAATTACGCAGCACCAAACGGTTCTGCGACTTGTAGAAGGTGGTGTCGTTCAACGACACGTTGCCCACCACCGCAGCATCAGCCTCGTGATCGGGCGCGACATCGTCGTAAACCAAGCGCTGAACGGGACGACCTTTCAGCAGATGCTCCGTCACGATCTCATCCACATCTTCCACCGCCACACGGCTGTAGAAAGTGCCGTCCGGATGAACGATCACGACCGGGCCCAGAGCGCAAAGACCGAAACAACCGGTCTGCACCAGTTTGATTTCTTCGGAGAGGCCGTTCTTTTCGATGCTGTCGGCAAACGCCTTCTGGATCGACTGACTACCCGAAGAGGTACAACCGGTACCGCCACAAATAAGTACATGTGCGCGAATCATAATGTTACCTCCCTATCCTTAAACGGATGTTTTTTACTGATTATTTCTGGATCATATATTCCGCCACGGGGGTGCCACCCTTCAGGTGCTCCTCCACGATGCGGGCCACTTTATCCGCCGTCATCTTCACATAGGTGACACGCTCTTTGCCTGCTTCAAACACTTCCACAACGGGCTCGTACTGGCAGATGCCGATACAACCGGTCTGCGACACGGTCACGCTGCCCGCGAGGCCCGCTTTGCTGACTTCCTCAACAAACGCGTTCAACACCGGACGAGCACCCGCCGCGATACCGCAGGTGGCCATGCCGACCACAACGCGCTTTTCGCCGGTGCCTTCACGCAGGGCGACCTTGTCCTGCATCTTCGCCTTGATGGCTTGCAGTTCTGCTAATGATTTCATAGGTATATCTTCCTTTCCAATAATGTACTTTATTGATATTGCTCGCGCAAATACGCTTCAATCCATCGGAGAACTTCGTAACTGTTCAGCGGCACGTCCTCCAGCACCGCCC
>JAZSHJ010000028.1:0-21806 GCA_045533175.1 Acutalibacteraceae bacterium | reverse complement strand
GACCGCGTTCCATACGGCTTTTGAAGCATTCTGCTGTCAACATACGGTTGACCGAAAAATGCACGCCGACTTCACGCAGAAAATCCACATAGTTCAAATCCAAAAGCCAATCGCCGTTGTTCACCATCAACGCACGGCCGTCCGAGAAATCCACAAAACGCGCCATTTGCTTTTTAAAGCAATCCACGTTGTGGTTGATGGTTTCTTTGGTCATCATTTTGCGCATATCCGTCTTGCCGGTTGGATCACCGACCATGGCCGTGCCGCCGCCGAGCAACGCCATCGGGCGATGGCCCGCACGTTGCATATGCGCCATCACCATCAACTGCACAAAATGCCCCACGTGCAGGCTGTCCGCCGTGGGATCAAACCCGATGTAAAACGTGACAGGCTCTTCCCCGCCGAGCAGTTCGCGCACCTTTTCCTCGTTGGTGCATTGTGCGATCATGCCGCGTGCGCTTAATTCATCAAATACGTTTCTCATTCTCTCTTCGTTCCTTTCGTTTCGCTAAAGGGCATAAAAAACGCCCTTTGCAAATGTGAATTTGCAGAGGGCGAAAATTCCGCGGTACCACCTCTATTTGTCGCCACCTCACGGCCGCGACCTTGCAGGGCGCAAAAAGCGTCCACGCGCGTTATCGGGCGCACCCGTCTTCCCTACACACGGTTTCCCGCTTCAGGTTGCCACTCCGGACTGTATTTCCCCTTTGGCGCGCCCCGTCTTGCACCGACCGACGGTTCTCTGTGCCGCAACACAAAAAGTACTCCGTTCCTTCTTCGCGTTGAATGTATTAAACCACAAAACCGGCTGTTTGTCAACCGTTATTTTGTCCGTATTCCCGCCGCAGTTCGCGCGCCGCCGCCATGCCGCTTTCGGTCACTTCACCACCGATGATGCGTGCAAGTTCCCGTTCGCGACCGCTTTCGTCCAGCGCCGTCACCGCCGTGTGGGTGCGACCGTCCTTCACCGCCTTTTCGATCAACATGTGGTGATTGGCTTGTGCGGCGATCTGTGCCAGATGAGTCACACACAACACTTGACGGCGACGAGTGCCCGAAAGTCCCGTTGCAGTTTCATGTAACTTCCGCCCCACTTTGAGCGCGGCGCGTCCGCTTACACCGGTATCGATCTCATCAAACACCAGCGTTTCCATGTCGTCCACGTCGGCAAGCACCGTTTGCAATGCTAACATTACACGGGACATCTCGCCGCCCGAAGCGATCTTGGCAAGCGGACGCGGGGCTTCGCCTACGTTCGCCGCAAGCAAAAATTCCACCTTATCCGCACCTGTTGCACAGGGTTCGATCCCTTCCATCGACACGGTGATGCGCGCACGCGACATATCCAAAAATGTCATTTGATCGGTTACCGCACGGCAGAAATCCTTTGCCGCCTTTTGGCGGGCAAGCGACAGCGTTTCGGCAGCCGAAAGCAATTTGGCATACACCTTTTCCGCCTCGGCTGTGAGGCGCGCAAGTTCCGCTTCGCCCGATTCCATTGCTTCGTATTCCGTGCGGCAAGCGGAAAGATAACGCAACACGTCCCCCGTGGTTGCGCCGTATTTGGACAGCAGGCGGCGGATCATCTCGTATCGTGATTCCACCGCGTCCCGTTCGGACTCATTAAAATCCAACGCGTCACCAAGGCGACGAACATCATCGGCACAAGCATCCAACTCGTATTGGATCGCCTCTAATTTTTCGGCCAACGTCGCTGCCTCGTCCATATATCGACCGGCACTTTCCAGCGCTGTTACCGCCTGTGTAATACCGTTCAACACACCGTCGGTATCGTCATCGCCGTTCAAATACGCGTGGGCTTCGCCAACCGCGCGGGCAATACGCTCCGCATTGCGGAACATTTCCCGTTTGTCGCGAAGCACATCCTCTTCACCTTCCGTGAGTTCAGCATTTTCGATTTCCTCGATCTGATACCGCAGAAGATCCATGCGCCGCGTTTTCGCCGTTTCATCCATATCAAGCGATTCCATCGCCGCTTTTACCGCATGGTATTCTTTATACACCGATTGGTATGCCGCCCGCATCTCTTCCAACCCGCCGAGGCGATCGAGATATTCCAGATGGGTGGCGGTATCCAGCAACGATTGGTTTTCGTGTTGGCCGTGGATGTTCACCAATTTACGACCAAGAGTGCGCAGCATCGCAACGGTCACGGGCGCACCGTTCACACGGGCCGCCGCTTTTCCGTCCGCCGTAAGGCGGCGCTCAAGCAACAGTATTCCGTCTTCGTCCGGTTCAAACCCCAGTTCCGAAAGACTTTGCAAAACGGACGGCGAAAAATCCGAAAACACCGCTGAAACGGTTGCTTTTTCACATCCCGTGCGGATAATATCACGGCTGATGCGCTCGCCCAACACGGCGTTGAGCGAATCAATAATGACGGATTTACCCGCACCCGTTTCACCGCTGAGCACGTTAAACCCGCGATCAAACGAAATGTCGGCGCGTTCGATCACGGCAATATTTTCAATATGTAAACTGCAAAGCATCGTGATCCCCGCCTTTGTGTTTGAATCCTTATTTTTTAATCAACTTTTTCAGTTCGGTCACAAGTCCCACGGCACGACTTTCGTCCTTGACAATACAAATCATGGTATCGTCCCCCGCCAGCGTGCCGACGACATCCTTCCAATGCATGGAATCCATCGAAGCGCACACCGCCTGTGCCATTCCCGAAAGGCACCGCACCACCACGATATTGCCCGCATAGTCCACGCTTTGCACCGTGTCCGAGAACAGCGAATAGAACTGTCCCGAAATAGTCACACTTTCCGCCTTGGCGGGCGCGTAACGATAGGTTCCTTCTGCACCGAGCGTTTTCACAAGGCGCAGTTCCTTGATATCGCGTGAAACCGTTGCCTGCGTCACTTGAAACCCTTCAGCTCGCAACAGGTCCATCAAATCTTCCTGCGTTTCCACCGCCCGATCGCGTACGATCTCCAGAATTTTAGTATGTCGTTTGGTTTTCATTTCCGTTTCCGTCCTTTATGAGATCGCCCTTCAGCGATCGGTTAATTTTTGGTCCAACACTTCGTAAAACGGTGCGGGACGCAACTGCAACACGCGCGCCGTCAATGCGGCACGCCGCACGGTCACCGTATCCCCTTGCGTCAGCGTAACCGCTTCTTCTCCGTCCACCGTCAAGTACACTTCACGCCCTTCGCTTTCGGGTTTCACCGTCAACTGCGTATTTTCGGCAAAAATGTAGGGGCGCGTGTGAAGCGAATGGGGACAAATCGGCGTTACCAGCAAGCAATTCACCGCCGGATCCACGATCGGCCCACCGGCCGAAAGTGAATAGGCTGTGGAACCCGTGGGGGTTGCCACAATGACACCGTCTGCGCGATACGACACCACCGGGCGATCGTCGTTGAACACCGACAGGCATATCATACGTGACGGATTCCCGCGAGATATCACCGCTTCATTCAGCGCATACAGCACGCGGTCACCGTCCGCTTTATGTACGGTAACTTCCAGCATCATGCGGTGGCTGATATCGAACGTTCCGCCGCGAAGCAGTTCCAACGCCGAAAGATCATCCGATTCCATCCCCGCCATAAATCCGAGATGGCCGCAGTTGATCCCCAAAACGGCAATGCCGAAACGCGCCGCGTGTTTGGCCGCGTGAATCAACGTGCCGTCCCCGCCGAGTGCCAACACGAGATCCGCATCTTTAAACAGCGCGTCACAATCGCTCGGCGGAAACTGCGTATCCTGCGGCAACACGGTTTCGATATCGAGTGTATTCAGTTTTTCGCATACCGCACGGAGCACCGTTTCCACACCCTTGACCGTACGGTTGGGCAATATGGCCACGCGCATACCAAACCCTCCTTATAAGCTTGCAAACGCTTCCTCTACCAACGCTTTAACATCAAACAGCGCACCGTCGTCTCCGCGACGAAGCACCGCGAGATATTCAATGTTTCCTTCCCCGCCGCGAATGGGTGAATACATCAACGCACGGCAACCGCACCCGTATTCCGCAAATCGCAACAGCAGATCACACAACACCGCACGATGCACCGCGCGATCTTTCACCACACCGTTTTTGCCGATGGCGGATCGACCTGCTTCAAACTGCGGTTTGATAAGGCAAACCAACCACGCATCGGGTGAAAGCAACCGAAGTGCTGCGGGAATCACGCTCGTGAGCGAGATAAATGAAACGTCGATGGAACAGAACGTAGGCGTTTCGAGAATACGCTCCCCTATCGCCGCATCGCGAATATCGGTATTTTCCAGACACACCACCGCCGCATCCTCGCGCAAGGAAGGGTGCAACTGATTTGAACCGACATCCACCGCATACACCAACCGTGCACCATGTTGGCGCATGCAATCGGTAAACCCGCCCGTGGACGCACCGACATCCATTGCCACCACACCGTTTAAGTCGAGTGCGGCCGTTTCGACGGCTTTTTCCAACTTATACCCGCCGCGCCCGACGTACCGTTCCCGCACGGAACAGCACACCGTATCGCTGTCGTTGATCGGCACGGACGGTTTTGTCACCACGCGGCCGTTCACCGTCACTTCGCCGGCTTCCACGTGACGTTTGGCGGTATCACGGCCGCCGAACATCCCGTTTTTCACCAACCAGACATCCAACCGCACACTCATACCGCACCTTCTTCAACTGCACGCAAGATGCCTTCCACATCCAATCCTGCCTTGTGCAATCCGGAAGCCAACGTGCACACACCGGGATTCTCTTCAACAGCGTGCAGTTCATAACGGCGTGCAAAGCCACACTCGGCCAACCGACGACCGAACCATTCACCGACACCGCCGTGCGGCACGCCTTCTTCAAAGAAAAGCACACGGTAATACGGCAACGCCGCTTCCACACACTTCGTATCGATCGGCTTGATGCGGTTCAGTTTTAATACCGACACCGCTTGTCCTTTCAACGCCATAATGCGTGCCGCTTCCAACACGTTGGCGGTGATACGACCGTAGGTGATAAGCAACGTTTTGGCACCTTCTGCGCGGAACAGCGTGTAGGGGCGTTCCGACGGAGTGCATTCTTTCGGCATGGGAAGCGGAATCCCTTTAGGATAACGAACCGCCACGGGACCTTCCGTTTCGTAAACGGCCTTTTTCAGATGCAACTCCAGCTCTTCAAAGGTGGCGGGAGAATACACCGTCATTCCCGGAATGGTATTCAGCATCGCCACGTCGTAAATACCTTGGTGCGTTTCGCCGTCGTCGGGAACGATGCCAGCACGATCGATCGCCAACACCACGTGGCTTTGAAGCAAGGCTGTATCGTTTACCAACTGATCATAGCAACGCTGCAAAAAAGTGGAATATACCGCAAACACGGGGTGCAACCCGCCCTGTGCCATACCCGAGCAGAAGGTCACAGCGTGTTCTTCGGCAATGCCCACGTCAAAAAATCGGGAAGGATATGCCGCAGCAAAATCACTAAGCCCCGTACCCGATGTCATGGCCGCCGACACCGCACAGATACGCTCATCTTCTGCCGCAAACTTTTGCATTTCTTTACCGAATATCGTCGAAAATGAAGTCACGGGAGCCGACGTGCGACCCGTTTGAACATCAAACTGTCCCACACCGTGATACACGTCGGGGTTCTTGAGGGCAAACTCGCACCCTTTGCCTTTGGTGGTCACCACGTGCAGCAACACGGGACGTTCCAGTTTTTTCGCTGTCAGCAACGCTTCATCCAACGAGGAGATCTTGTGTCCGTCCACGGGGCCGAGATAATGAAACCCCATCTCCTCGAACATCGTACTGGAACGGTACAACCGCCGTTTCATCTGGTCTTTTTGACCACCCACAAAGCGGTATAACCACCCTCCGATGAACGGTATGTGGTTGATCACTTTGCCAAACCCCTGTTTGAAGCGTACGTATTTGCGGCGAATCCGCAGTTTTGCCAAATGACGGGCCACAAACCCGACGTTCTTGTTGATGGACATACGGTTATCGTTCAAGATTACGATCAAGCGATCGTGACTGCGTCCCGCATTGGTTAACCCTTCATATGCAAGGCCGCCCGTGAGCGCACCGTCCCCCATCACCGCGATGGCATACCCGTCTTCCCCTTTCAACTTCTTGGCTTTCGCCAAGCCGTTGGCCGCCGAAACGGACGTGCTGCTGTGTCCCGTAATGAAACAATCCGTTTCACTTTCTGCAGGGGACGGGAAACCCGA
The DNA here is from genome assembly GCA_045533175.1 of Acutalibacteraceae bacterium. GTDB lineage: Bacteria > Bacillota > Clostridia > Oscillospirales > Acutalibacteraceae > SIG588. The sequence continues at coordinate 15,600 of JAZSHJ010000028.1, read as the reverse complement.
AATGCCGCCTTCACGACGCAAAGCGGAAAACTGTTCGGCGCGTCCTGTCAGCAGTTTGTGTACATAACATTGATGTCCGACATCCCACACCACTTGATCCTTGGAAAAATCAAATGCACGGTGCATGGCCACGGTGAGTTCCACCACACCAAGATTGGAGGCCAAATGCCCTCCGTTTTTGGAAACGGTTTCGATCAGGATCTGTCGAAGTGTGGCACACAACTCGTCCAGTTCGTCTTTTTTCATCGTTTTCAACGTATCCCGATTCGGAATCCGTTCATACAACTTCTCCTGCTCCGACATCCTTTCTCATTCCCTTCACAAAAAATTAAACGATACGAGTCAACAAGGTACGCGCCAATGCACGCAGATCCTCGGCTTCTTTTCCAAACACGTCCAACGCTTGCAACGCCGTTTCGGTGCGGGCGGCGGCCAGTTCTTTGGCACCGTCAACCCCGAGCAACGTCACGTATGTCGTTTTCTCGTTTTCTTCATCGCTGCCCACGGGTTTTCCCAAAACATCCGCCGTGGAGGTAGCGTCCAACACGTCATCAATAATCTGGAACGCCAGTCCCATCTCATAACCGAAAGTGTAGGCCGCTTGCAGTTTCACTTCGTCTGCATCGGCCAGCAAAGCGCCCATGCGGCACGCCGCACGAATCAACGCCGCCGTTTTTCCCGCCTGCAGAGTGACCAACGCATCCATGTCAAGGCGTTCCCCTTCACATCGAAGATCCATCACCTGACCGCCGATCATACCGCCGATACCTGCCGCATCCGCCAATTCAAATGCCGCAGAGACCGCCGCTTCGGCGGAAACCAACCGCCGTGCCTTAGGCGAAAGCATGGTTTCAAACGCGCGGTTGAGCAACGCATCCCCCGTAAGCAGCGCCATCGTTTCGCCATAGGCCGCGTGTACCGAAGGTTTTCCGCGTCGCAACGGGCTGTTGTCCATACACGGCAGATCATCGTGTACCAACGAATAACTGTGAACCATTTCAATTGCACAGGCAAAAGGTAATGCCGCCGCAGGATCACCGCCGCACATACGGCAAAACTCCATCACCAACACGGGACGTAAGCGTTTGCCTCCCGCCGCTGTGGCGTAGGTCATGGCTTCGGGAACCGGCACATAGTCGGCCGTATCACCGGGCAACCACACAGGTATTTCCGCTTCGATTGCCGCTAAATGCTGTTTTAACACATCCGAATACATAGCGTTACTCCCCTGCTTCATCAACAGGCATCGCCGTTTCCTCGGGTGCCGTCAACTTCACGATACGCTGTTCCGCCTCTTGCAGTTGCTTGGCGCAATAGGCGGTTAAACGCGTACCTTCCTCGAACAATTTCATGGAATCGTCCAACGGACAGCGCCCGCTTTCCAAAGCGGCCACGATCTGTTCCAATCGCGCCATGGCTTTTTCAAACGTCCATTCCGTAGCCATCGTCAAATCTCCTTCACGTCGGTAACGGTACAGTCTACTTGTCCGTCCGCTAACCGTATATTCAATGTTTCGCCGATCATCGCTTGCCCCACCGATGTCAGCGGTTGATCGCCGCGCATCGCCATGGCATACCCGCGAGAAAGCACTTTCAAAGGACTGAGTGCATCCAGTTTGGCGCTGAGCGAGGATAACCGCTTATCTGCTCCTTGCAATGCGAGTGTGCCCGCCGAAGCCAACGCACGAGTCAAATAATCCAGCCGCACGCCTTGTTCTTCCACCAAAAACAGCGGTGTGGAAAGGCAACGGCGTTCTTTCAACGCCGTAAGACGTTTGTTTTCCCGTTCCAACGTGTGGCGAATATCCTGTTGCAACGCCCATTGCCGTTGCTTTAAAAACGCCAGCAATTGTTGCTGATCGGGCACCGCCAATTCTGCCGCGGCGGAAGGGGTGGGTGCCCGCAGATCGGCCGCAAAATCACAAATGGTAAAATCCGTTTCGTGGCCGACCGCCGAAATCACGGGAATCTCAGATGCCGCCACCGCCCGCGCCACGCGTTCATCATTAAACGCCCACAGGTCTTCAATGGAACCGCCGCCGCGACCGATGATGATCACATCCGCCGCACCGAGCCGATTCAACCGTTCCAACGCTTCCACCAACTGCGGGGGGGCCCCGTCTCCTTGCACCAGCACAGGGACCAACACCACCTTCGCCATGGGAAAACGACGTCCCAACACGTTGATGATATCCCGCACGGCCGCACCCGTGGCTGAGGTGATCACACCCACACGCGTCGGATACGGCGGCAAGGGGCGTTTGCGCCGTTCATCAAACAGACCTTCGGCGGCCAAACGCGCTTTTAATTGTTCATACGCCACTTGTAATGCTCCGACACCGTCGGGCTGCATTTCATCGATATATATTTGGTACGCGCCGTCCCGATCATATAACGAAACCTTGGCACGTACGATCACTTTCATACCGTTTTGCGGTTCAAACCGCAATTTCGAGGCGTTGCCGCGGAACATAATGGCACGCACTACCGCACCTTCGTCCTTAAGCGACATGTACAGATGCCCCGATTTGTAGTGGTTGGTAAAGTTGGAGATCTCACCACTCACATACACAGAAGAGAGATGCGGATCGCCTTCCAAAACCGAACGGACATACGTATTCAGTTGGCTGACTGTAATGACCGTCATATCACATCGACTCCTTCATCGCACCGAGCACCGCAATTCCCGCCGCATTATCGGCCGAAAGTGCGGGGGGTGCAAACAAACCGCCGAAGCGTTCGGCAAGCGCTCTTTTGATGATGGAATTGCTCATCACTCCACCCGCATACAACAGCGGTAGGTCCCCGTATTCCGAAAGCAAGCGCGCCGTCATCTCTTCAAGCGTCACACGGACGACATCCAAGCAAAACCGCGCCGTTTCTTCGGGAGGCAACCCTTTTTCCAATTGGGCGCGACATTGATTTTCCGCCCCCGACAAATGGCAATTAACACCTTCCATCGACACGCGCGGAGCATAAGTTTGCGATGCCAAAAGCGCCAACTTTTCCAATGCCGGTCCCGCAGGGAAGGAAAGTCCCATTGCCACACCCACACGATCGATCAATTGCCCTGCTTTCAAATCAAGCGAACCCGCCACCTGTTTGCAGGTAATCACCCGTTCACCGTGCGGTTCCACCAACAAAGCATCCGTTGTGCCGCCCGAAACGTGAAACGCCAAAAAGCGCTTTTCAAACAGCGCGGGCGACTGTGCACCGTACACCGCGGCCGCCACGTGTCCTTGCTGGTGAGTGAATATATGAAGCGGTACGTTCAGCACCGCCGCCGCTTGACGCGCCGCACCAACACCTACCAAAAAGCAAGGCATATACGAACCTTCCGCTTCCCGCGGACGGTCGGACACCGCCACACACGTAACGTCACGCGGGGCCAACGCCTCCACCAGATCGGGAAGCCCGCAGGTGTGATGAAACAGCGCATCACTTTGCCGCAAACCGCGCTCCCCCTCTTTCACGGGGAGTAAGCGTTTTTGCTGGCACAACGCGTCTTCACGAGCACGATACAGCGCCACCGACGTGGTGTAATTGCTGGTATCGAACCCCAAACAAACCGCATCGTTCATGCGCGCGAAAGAGTACCGAGCACACCGTTAATAAACGAAGCGTCCTCGCTGCCGCCGTATTTCTTCGCCAACTCCACCGCTTCGTTGATCACCACGTTCACGGGGTTATCTTCTTCGGATTGCATCTCATACACCGCCAGACGAAGCACCGTTAACGCCACGCGGGACAACCGTTCACGACTCCAGTTATGTAACGCGGGCGTGATAATCTCATCCAACTCGTCCAACTTTTCCGACGCACCCATCGCCAAGCGAGAAGCAAATGCATCCACTTCCACATCACGGGCATCGCGGGCCGTTTCGAGAATCTCCGCCATGGTATCGTCGGTGAACATTTTTTCAAACAATAAAATAAACGCCATTTCTCTGGCTTCACGTCTTGTCACAGAATGACCGCCTTTCCGTAAACAGCAGCAAAGCCCGTCGCACAAAACTGTGCGCAGGGCGCTTGCTTATTGCGCCGCTTTTTCTTCCAATACAACGCCGGCAATATTCACATTCACCCGCGTCACGGGTTTTCCGGTCATCGCCTGCACAGCAGCCTTTACGTCACGCTGTACCGCCGTTGCGATCTCTTGAATCTTGCCGTTGCCGCTTATGGTGATGTACACATCCAGCGACATCGTGCTTTCACGGCTGTTCACCACAACCGAACGCTGCACCGCCGAACCGACCAGCCCTTTGATATCCGCAGGGCGCGTTGCCAGCCCTGTAACGCCCGGCACTTCACGTGCCGCCGCACCGGCGATCGTCGCAATCACTTCATCGGAAATAACACAACTTCCTTTGGTTTTGGGTTTGTTATCCATTGGGAAAACCTCCTTAATTTACGCATCCGTCCTCTTCGCGGCAAGCCGCTTCACGACGCAAGCATTTAGGCAAATATAAGTATACTGATATCATTATACCACAAAAAGTGAAAATGACAACCGAAATTTACGAATTTATTGAAGATATTTTAATATTTTCGCTTTTTACGGCGGATTGTGCCGTGATGATCTCGGTGATTTGCAGCGTTTGCGCCGCCGTCAGCCCCTCCGCCTGCACCACCAGATTGCAATTTTCCCCTTCGATATAGGCCACACAATCTGCAAAGCCTTTGGCCTTTACAAGACTTTCGATCTTGCTTTCCTGTTCTCCCGCTTGCACCACCGCTAAAATCTTTTGCGTGGCGTCGTCAATAACCGCTTGCGAGGAGCTTACGTCGTTTACCAACTCCTGAAGTGTCTGTATAGACTCGGCACGTGCCGCCTCCCGGTTGGAACGCGCCTGTGTAAAATAGGGTGATTCCGTCACCGTTGTATTGACCGATCCGCTGTCCGGCACCGTAGTGCTGTTGACGTACTGGGAATCTCCGAGATTACCGCCCGTAGTCGTGCCGACCGTTTCATCCGACGATTGTCCCGCTACGTTGCTTTTTAGTTCGGTCTGTGCCAAATAGTAGTTCAAGTACACAGCCAACCCCAACGCCACCGCCAACGTAGCGATCAACACCTGCTTTTTTCCAAAAAACCGTTTCATATCTGCTCTTCCTTTCAAAATGATGACTATTCACCGTTACCGGCCACCACACATACGCGCTTCTCCGTGACGTTCAGCACGGCTGTCAGCGCTTCCTTTACACGCGTTTGTACCGTCGGATCTCCTCCGCCTTCACAAACCACGACCACCCCCTTTACCGTTGGCTCCAATTCGGTGACGAGCAACCCTTCGTATCCGTCATCCGTTTGCACCAAGATCACCGACGTTTCGCTGTCGTCTGCCTGCGACTCAATATCTCCTTGTGTCTTGTGATCACGTCCCGTTTTTTCCTCGCTGGCATATACATATTTCACGCCGTTTTCCAACGTGACCATAACGCGACAACGTCCCACTCCGTCGATCCGTTCCACCAACGAGGTAAGCCGTTCTTCCAACGCGGCGGTGTATTCCTCCGTTGTCTGTGCCGCCGCTTCGGGGGCGACATTTTTACGTTTCGGAATCACGTCCGACAGCACGATCAGCACAAGCCCCAAAACTCCAAGCAATACGATCAAACGTACCCCGCTTTTGCTTTTTATAAACGCAGCCGCCCGTTTAAACATCTCTTTTCGCATCTCACTCCTCCTTCACGACAACCGTTGTTTGAAATCGCTGTTCCAAGATCTTCTGAACCGACATCTTTTGCGGCGCTTGCTGTTCGTTCAGATACACAATCACCTCATCAATGCATATGTTCCCATTTTCATCAATATCCATCGTCGCCGTAATCCGTTCTGCTGAAAGACCGTAAACTTTCAGTGCCGCCATCCCCTCGGTATGTACCGCTTCTTGCAACGGCCCTTGCAATTGTGCATGCAAATACACCTGCATATTTTCACTTTGTAGAGAAGATACGTCGGAAAAATCAAAAGACAAAACCTCCCCCCACTTTACCTTGACCAGCGGAGAGATCACGCAAAACAACAGTACCGCCCCACACAGCATATCAAACAACCGACCTGTTGCCGTTTTGGGTGCCAAGAATTGCAACAGCACGCATGCGGCTGTTGCAAAGCAAAGGGAAACACCCCATGTTCGCAACTGTTCCATACTACCTCCCGACCACCGTAACCAACGTGGTGGTTATGATCAAAAACAGCGCACACGATGCCAAAATCCCCATCAGCACTTTCACAACTGTTCCCACCCGTCCGAGTACATCTCCGATCATCGACACCCCCAGCACATCGGCCACCATGCGGCACACCCAAAGAGCAATCGACCACGAAAAACACCGAAGAAAGGCGGGCAACACCATAACAATGGTAACCAACACACCGAACATTCCCAACGTGGATCGCAACAACTGTATGCATCCCGTAACCGTGCCGAACGCTTCGCTGAGTGCGCCGCCTACGATGGGCACAAAATTGCCGATAGTCATTTTGGCCGCACGCAACGCAAGCGAATCGGATGCCGACGCCACAAAACTCTGCATGGATAAAAGCGCTGTAAATAAGGCTGTTGTTGTTCCCAGTATCCACACCGCACTTTTGGCAAGCGTTCCCGAAAGGGCGGCTAAGCGGTTACGCTCCGACAATGTACCGACCGTGGCAAATGACAGCGACAGCATAACCAGCGGCAACGCCGTGTGCGTCACCAATGCCGCCGTACATTCCGCACCGGCCAGTAACACCGTGCTGTAGGAAGCGGCGAGCGTGGGGTGTCCGCTTGCCAAAATGACGGCGGCGTATGTGGGAATATAACTGAACATCAGCACGCGCACGTTTTCGGTGGTGACTGCCACCTGTTTAAAGCACTCACCGATCGGTACCAGCACCGTTGCGCTCACCGCCACCGCACCCAAACGCCCCATCCACTCTCCCGTTTGCCCACTGTCTGCCGTGTGACGCAAGCTTTCGGCAAAGCCACCGATCATCACAGCACCTAACAAAACACCACACAGCGAAAGTGCACCGCCCATTTGTTGTGTAAATATCTGCATTAAGGTGTTCAAGAAATCGCTCGGCTGTAAAGCGGTGTAACTTTCCACCTCAAGGTTAGTGATTCCGAGAGAAGACAAAAGGTCAAGTGTTTGTTGCGGCAAACTTTCAAACAGTTCTCCCGCACCCGATATCTCGATCTGCTCTTGATAGAGCTCTTCCGTTGTGTCGGCCGACACCGTTAAACTCCCCCCGAACCCTATCAGACATACAAGAAGAAGCGCTCCTAAACATTTCACAGCGCCCCCTCCGCAATGAGAACCGCCAGGTCCACCAGTTGGACAAATACCGGCAGGATCAACAGCAGCAGCGCACCTTTCCCCACAAACTCCGCCCGTGCGGCAAGCGACGCGTCCCCCGCGTCCCGACACACATCCGCCGTTGCTTGCGTGAGCAAACAGATTCCGAGTGCTTTTATCATCAAGGTAATCATCTCGTCGTCCACACCGCCCTTTTTCAGCCATGACGAGGCGGTTTGTAACGGTTGTGCCAACAAACCAACAAGCACAAGCGTCACGCCCACACCTGCCGCCACGCTGAGCCCCAATGCAATTTCCGGGCGGTATTGGCGTAACAACACCGTTAAAAAAGCGGTGATCGCCAGAACCCCGCAACACACACCGATATTCATACTTCACAACCCAAACACGGATTTCACCGTATCAAACAAGGTGCTGATTTCGGTGACGATAATGGAAAGTACCACAATCAATCCCGCCAACGTCGTGAGCATCGCTTGCTCTTCACGCCCCGAACGAATCAACACCTGATTTAACACCGCCACAATGATCCCGATGGCCGCAATTTTAAAAATAAGATCCACTTCCATGCTCTTCGCCTCCGCCGATCACAAAAGCAACAACGCCAACACCGCCGCACCGCCTGTCCACAACATCACTTCCGTGCGTCCGCGGCACGCACAAACCTGCTCTGCTTCCCGTACTCTCTCATCAAACACCTTGGTGTAAAACGCCCCGTGGGATAACTGCCCTTCCAAATCGGTGGTGCCCAACCCTTCCATAAATCGTTCAAACTGTTGATTATCTTCGTCTGTAAAGTAATTTACCTTTTCACCTGAATTTAGTATGGTTTGAAAGGACAAATCCATTTCGGCACGTTTCAACAGATCGCTCATTGGGGCGGCGGTGTAACGCACCTCCCGCATCAACCAATCAATAAAACGAAGAACGGTCGACAGCGCATTCACACGACCACGCAAAGCCGCCGCGCGCAAACAACCGATGCCGCCGCCTGCCGCTACCAAAAAACACAACCCCGTTAGTTTCATCCCAACACCTCTTTTGCGGTTACAATGCTTTCAATTTTTCCCGGCGCTTCCCTGCCACGCATAAATACAAGGAAATCCACACCGCCGCTTTCCAGTAACGGACGCAGCGCCCGACGGCTTCGCACCCCTTCCATTCCGTCGGCATGAACGCTGCCGATAGCCGCTACACCGCAATGCAAACAATGCACCACCGCACGGATATCCTCCTCGTCCCCCAATTCATCAAACACAATTCCTTCGGGCGAAAGGGTACGCAACGCTTGTTCCATCCCCTGTTGTTTGGTGTAACCGCACAGCACGTCAAATCGACGGTCTTCGGAAAAGGTGGCGGTCAACTCCCCACGCTCGTCCACCACCGACAGTTGCCGCGGAAGACGTTTATCTTCCGATAAAAGACGAATAAGATCCCGTAATACCGTGGTTTTTCCGCCTGCAGGTCCCCCGCAGATCAGCACACCGCACAGCCGCCCGTTACCGTTTATATACGGCAAAAGCGGTGCGGCGCAACCGCGATGTTCTCGTGCCAATCGCAAACAGATCGAACGTATCTCGCGCACCGAAACGATATCTCCGTTTTCCATCACCGCTTGCCCTGCAATGCCGGCACGACAACCGTTGGCGGTGGATATGTATCCGTGTCGAATTTCCTCTTGATGAGAATACACCGAATGCGCACACAAGTGCGCAAACAAGCGGGCGAGATCTTGCGCATCCGAAATACGATCATCCAAGCGACGGCACACCCCCGCACCCGTGAGCAAGACGGGACATCCCGCACGAAAGCGTATTTCCTGTACCGTGTCTCTCACCGATTCGGGAACTTGCCGCAACCGTTCCCGAATATCGTGCGGTAACACGTCAATCGCCCGTTCCCACGCATCCATGCCTGTCCTCACCTCTTGGTCACACTATATGCCGCAAAAATGTGCAATAGAACAAAAAGACCGATCGGATTTCTCCGATCGGTCTTACCGTATGTGTTTACTTTACCATTTCCAAGAACTCATTTTCATCAATAATGCGAACGCCCAGTTGCTGTGCCTTCACCAATTTGCTTCCCGCGTCTTCGCCCGCCAGAACGATACCTGTCTTTTTGGAAACGCTTCCCGACGTCTTGCCACCGTATTTTTCAATCAGCGCGGAGGCTTCGTCGCGTTTCATGGTGGGGAGTGTTCCTGTCAACACAAAGGTGATCCCTTCAAAGCGACGATCCACCCGTTCGGTGCGGCAGGTCATGTTCACTCCCGCCTGCTCCAACGCGGCAACCAACCCGCGGGAAGACGGCTGTTCAAAAAAGCGGTGTACGCTTTCGGCCATGATTTGTCCAAACCCATCAATACGGCAAAGTTCTTCCGCTTCGGCGTCCATAATCGCCGCCATCGTGCCGAAGTGTTCCGCCAACAACTTGGCGCCCTTTTGCCCGATGTGACGGATTCCCAGACCGAACAAGACACGGAACAGATCGTTTTCTTTGGAACGGGCGATCGCTTCCAGCAGATTGTCGGCCGATCGCTCTCCCATACGTTCCAACCGGGCAACTTCATGGTGAGGTAAACGGTACAAATCCGCCACCGACGATACCAATCCCGCATCCACCAACAGTTCCACCACGGCAGGGCCTAACCCTTCAATATCCATCGCGTCACGCGAGGCAAAATGAATCAATTTCTGCATCTGCTGCGCGGGACACAACGGGTTTGTGCATCGCCACGCGGCTTCGCCGTCCTCTCGAACGGCCGTTGTGCCGCAAGCGGGGCATTCCGTAGGCATGGCATACACCGCCGCCCCGGGCAAATGCGCTTTCACACGCACCACTTCGGGAATGATATCTCCCGCCTTGCGTAACACGACGGTATCGCCGATGCAAAGCCCTTTTTCACGAATAAATTCTTCGTTGTGCAAAGTAGCGCGCGACACCGTACTGCCCGAAAGCAACACCGGAGAAAACACACCCGTAGGTGTCAGCACACCCGTACGCCCCACGGTGATCTCTACATTCAACAAAGTGGTTTCTTTCTCTTCGGGCGGATATTTGAATGCCACCGCCCATTTGGGAAATTTGGAAGTAGAACCAAGCAATTCACGATCTGTAAAGCCATCTACCTTGACAACTGCACCATCGATATCAAATGGCAATCCGTGCCGTGCTTCACCGATACGACGGACTTCGGCAATCATATCCTCCGCGGTAGTCACCACCCGACGGAAGGGGACGATATGGAATCCCATGTCTTCCATCCGAAGGAGGGATTGATCGTGCGAACTCACGTCCTCCCCTTCCATCTTTTGCAGATTGAACACAAAAACATCCAATCCGCGCGAACGGGTAACGTCAGGGTCTTTTTGGCGTAACGAACCTGCCGCCGCATTACGGGGGTTTTTGAACGTCTTTTCACCGTTTTGCTCTTGCTGTTCCACAAGGGTGGCGAATTGCTCACGCGGCATATACACCTCACCGCGCACGATGACACGGGCAGGCGCATTCTTCAACACAGCGGGAATACTTTCGATCATGCGGATGTTGGCGGTCACGTCTTCACCCGTTTCGCCGTCGCCGCGCGTGGCACCGCGCACCAATTTTCCGTCCTCATAGGTCAGCGCCACCGACAATCCATCGATCTTCGGTTCCACCACGTAACGCGGATTCGCCACCGTTTCACGCACACGACGGTCAAAATCTGTCAATTCGTCATACGAAAACACATCCTGTAAACTGGCCAGCGGTACTTCGTGTTGCACGGGAGTAAACAACGCAGAAATCTCGCCGTGCACCCGTTGGGTGTACGAATCCGTCGTGATCAGTTGCGGAAACGCCGTTTCCAACTCGCGCAATTCTCTTGTCAGCGCATCAAACTCATCGTCTTCAATTTCCGGCGCGTCCTCATCGTAATAACGGCGGCTGTGATAGTCGATTTCCGCACGAAGCGCCAACACGCGTTGTTGGGCCTTTACAAAATCCATACCGTTCCCTCATTTCCCGCTGATATCCACATACCGATCCGGTACCGTGCCCACGATCACCGTTTCGGTCACCAAAAATGTCCCTGTCGTTTCGATCGGCTCATGGAGCCCTGCCGCCATCACCACCGCCCGAAACGTCACCGTCAGTTCCAAGCGATGTACCGTTTGGTTGATTCCCGCTTCGGAAAAGCGGCTGCCGATCCGCACGGTGGCCGTACCGCTTTGCTGTAACCGGATCGTGATTTTCGGCCCACGCCCCATCAAAAATGTGCGTCCCGTAGCGTTAAGCACGGGAAGGCGCAAGGTGGAAAACTCCTCTTTCAACAGCGTTTTTCCCACCGATGTCACCACATCCGCACTCAAGCGATTGATCGCCGCCGTGTTTGCTTGCACCGAAAGCACCGCACCGTTTTCATCACGGCGGACAACCGCCGTTTCACCGTACGTTTCGGCTTTACAAAGAACCTCTTCCACCGCCGCCGCCATCGCTTCGCTTGCCGCGGTATTCGCACGGTTGACCGCATACTCCCGCACAAGCGGACGCATGGCCACGTCCAACCACAACAAAACGCTCGCCGCAATCACCGAAATCAATCCGAACCAAGCCAAAATACGGCGCCGTTTTCTCATAAGATCCCCGCCTTTCCTTCCACTATACGGGAAGGACAAAACGGGGGTGATAACTTTCCGTTTCAGTATACCATACTTTTCACCGTACGGCAAGTGTTTTAAAGCAAAAGATGCACCGTTAAAACCGATAATACCATGCCTGCAAAATCGCCTGCCAAGGCGGCCGGAAGGGCGCATCCCATCCGCTTTACACCGACATAGCCAAAATAGACGGACAGGGTGTAAAACGTGGTTTCGGTGGAGGATTGCAGCACACTTGCCACCAACCCAGCTTTGCTGTCGGGACCGTGTTTCGTCAACACATCCTGCAATGCCGCAAGCGAACCGCTGCCCGAAAGCGGGCGCAGCAGCGCCGAAGGCAACACTTCGGCGGGAAATCCCAGCCGTTGTGCCACAGGGTATAACAACGCCACCGCCCTATCGATTAAGCCGCTTGCGCGTAACATGGAAACAGCGGTCATCAAAGCAAGCAGCGTGGGAAACACGCGAAGCGCCGCCGCGCCCCCCTCCTTTACACCAAGACAAAACTCCTCGAACAACGGCACGTGCCTTATCCACGCCACCGCCAGAATACACCCCACGAACCCCAAAATCACCCATTCCGCCATCTGCTTATTCCCTCCCGAACACACGTGCTACCGTCACCGCCGTGACCGCCGCACCGAGTGACGTGATCCACACCGCCGGCAACACGGAAAAGGGCGACGATGCCCCCGCTTCGGCCCGTAAAGCCGCCACGGTGGTGGGAATCAGTTGCACAGAAGCGGTGTTCAGCACCGCGAACACGATCATATCCCGCGTGGCACGGTCACCTCCTGCGCGATCGTGCAAACACTTCATTGCCTGAAGACCAAACGGGGTTGCCGCATTGCCGAGTCCCAATACATTGGCGGAAAGGTTCATGGAAACGGCGCGGCACGCCTCTCCTTCCGTGGGAAGATCAGGAAACAAAAATCGCAACAGCGGGGCGGTCAGTTTTGCCACCAGCCGGGTAAATCCCGCTTTGTCCGCCACACGCAACAGTCCACTCCACAGACACATCGCACCGCCAAGCGTCAACATGAACGTCAACGTATTCTTTCCGCTGTTCAAAAGTGCCGCCGTGACCGCCGCACTCTCACCCGTCAATATCCCGCCTACGACGGCAAGCAACATCATGCCTGCCCAAATCCCGTTTAACATACCATCCCCTCCGAGGAATGTATATGAGAAAACGGAAAAGTCTTGACATTTCTGGAAATAAATAGTAGGATGATAGTGACAAGAAACGACAAAACTCGTTGGTTTGTATCAAGAAATACGATTTTATACCGAAACACGGAGGTATCACACATGAAATCGCTGGGTATCGTCCGTCCCGTAGACAATTTGGGACGCATTGTTGTTCCGATCGAACTTCGCCGTACGATGGACATTAAAGAAGGCGACTCGTTGGAGTTTTTCACCGAGGAAAACCGCATTATCTTGAAAAAATATCAACCTGCCTGCCTGTATTGCGGTGACGCACGGGACGTTGCGGTATTTCGCGGCCACAACATCTGCAAAAAGTGCTTGGACGAATTGAAAAAACTTTAAAAACGGCGGTATCCTTTCGCGGATACCGCTTAAATTTTTCTTGCGTTTTTGGTCAAAATATGCTATGATTTCCTCATTAAAATCCTTTTCGGAAAGGTCGAATTATTATGAGCATTCGGATCGGTATTTTCGGTTACGGAAACTTGGGGCGCGGCGTGGAATTGGCCGTGCGGCAAAACGCGGATATGGAACTTACGGCGGTTTTTACCCGTCGTGATCCCTCCACGCTGAAAACCGCAACCGAAAACGTGCCCGTGTATCATGTGGATACCGTGGCCGATTTTGCGGATAAAATTGACGTTATGATCCTCTGCGGCGGCAGCGCGACCGACCTGCCGGTGCAAACACCGCAACTGGCCGCGATGTTCAACGTGGTGGACAGTTTCGACACGCATGCAAAGATCCCCGTACACTACGATGCCGTAAATGCCGCGGCAACAAAGGGCGGCCACACGGCTCTCATCTCGGTGGGTTGGGATCCCGGCATGTTCTCACTTAACCGCTTGTATGCCGCCTCGATCCTTCCCGAAGGGCAGGATTACACCTTCTGGGGGAAGGGTGTCAGCCAAGGACATTCTGATGCTGTGCGCCGCATTGAAGGGGTAAAGAACGCGAAACAGTACACCATCCCTGTGCCCGCCGCGTTGGAGGCGGTGCGCAGCGGACAAACACCCACTCTCACCACCCGCGAAAAGCACACTCGTGAATGTTTTGTGGTGGCGGAAGACGGTGCAGATACCGCCCGTATCGAACGCGAGATCGTCACCATGCCGAACTATTTCGCGGATTATGACACCACCGTGCATTTCATCGGCGAAGAGGAGTTTTTGCGAGATCACAGCGGCATTCCTCACGGCGGCTTCGTTGTCCGTGTGGGCAAAACGGGAATGGAAAACGAGCACACTCACGTGATCGAATACCGCCTGCAACTGGATTCCAATCCCGAATTCACCGCCAGCGTTATGGTGGCGTATGCCCGCGCGGCGGCGCGTCTGCACAACGAAGGACAGCACGGATGCAAAACCGTGTTTGACATTCCGCCCGCCTATCTCTCCCCGCTTTCGGGCGAAGAATTGCGCCGCACTTGCTTATAATATCACCGAAAACCCGCTGTCGAAAAAACGACAGCTGGTTTTTCAAAAGAAAATGTAAGAACCTCAAAAAAAGGCTTGACTTTATGAAAAAGCGGTGATATAATCACTAATGTTGCAAAACAAATATGCGAGAGTGCTGGAATTGGCAGACAGGCACGTTTGAGGTGCGTGTGTCGAAGACGTACGGGTTCAAGTCCCGTCTCTCGCACCAAAGCATTCAAACCCGAACCTTTTACCGATTGGTGAAACGTTCGGGTTTGTTGTTTTCTTAAATGATAATACATAAGTCTTTGTTTGTGGCAGTACAGAGTGATTTGCTCTGTACTGCCACTTCCTCGTTTCAATGGATTTCTTACATTAAGGAGATTTGAAATGAAGACTAAAAACGCTTCTAAAGCTAATACAACAAGACTTGTTTTCTTTATCATTGCACTTACATATAATTTAATGTTGGGATTTTACTTGAGAGACTTTCTTGTTCTCACTCCCACGCTACAAGTATTCTATCTACTATCGGCTCTACCAACTTTATTTTTAACAGTTAAGATAAATTCAAAAGCAATGAGATCGACAGTTTATATTTCACTGATACTCATTGCTTGTATGAATATTGCTCATGCGATTTATTGTCGCAGAGTATTTCCCATTTTAGCAATCATGTCACTTGTTATCGTTTTTATGTATTTTATCTGCTTTGCCGACAATAAAGGGAAAGATAATCTATTGACGAAAATTTATGTGTTGGTGGTATCCACGGCAAATGCTTCTGATTATATTATACAATATAATTCAAGAATTACAACTCAGAGAAAATACACTTTACACTGTTCTAAAATATTGTCATTAAAACTATTGACGCAAAACGATAGGTATGTTATAATACCATAGAATTAGATAATTATAATAATTAATGGATCCAGCTGTCTGCAGAGGAAGTTGAATCCATTTTGTTTTTTTGCAGCAAAATTGACTAAATATAAAAGGAGATAGAATTATGGAAGTTCAAC
>JAZSHJ010000011.1:0-17180 GCA_045533175.1 Acutalibacteraceae bacterium | reverse complement strand
GGGATGATCGGTTTGACGCGCGCGCTGGCAAAAGAAATGGGCCCTTCTGGTATCACGGTCAATGCGGTGGCTCCCGGGGTGATCGATACCGATATGAACCGTCATTTTGACGAGAAAACGCTGGAAACTCTGGCAGAGGAAACCCCGTTGGGGCGTGTCGGAAAAGCGGACGAAGTGGCATCGGTTATTGCCTTTTTGCTGTCTGACGACGCTTCGTTTATCACCGGTCAGGTTATTGGTGTGGATGGCGGCTTTGCACTTTAACTGTAAAAAATGCACACCGTAATCACATTATGGTGTGCATTTCATGTTGTGGCGGAAAAGTTACCAAACGACCGTTTTTCGGCAATACGGAAAGCGGTATCTCAGCCAGCAAGTCACGCAACGTGTGAAACTGGATCTTCCCGTTTATTGACTCTTCATCGATGAGCACTTGCGAAGCGTTAATTTGTTTTGCAAATACGGAAAAACTGAGAATGGGAGAATCGCTGAACAGTATTGTAATCTCGGCACCGGTTCCGGAAACAATGTTGTGTAAGATTTGTATACTTTCTGCTGTGTTGGGGGAGACCAACTCGCGCGGTTGAATCGCAAGTACGGACAAAGGGCGACTTTCTTCTTTGGCCATCGCTTCCCCGACGGTTACCAATCGTCGATACGATGCACGTTCCGACGTGCAGATCAAAATGGGAGAGCGCTTTTCTTTGCGCATAATCCACCTCCTTTTTATGTGTCATTTTCAGTATACTCACAAATGTTTCGGAATTATGATAGAGAGTTGGCGGTTCTGTAACAAATGTGTAAAATTACTGTGCAAAGGGAGAATGACCAAATTTTAAGCATCGTCTTTGGTTAATCTGCCAAGTCTCTTTCATATAGTTATAAAAAAGTGTAAGAAAAAATGTAAAAACCCACGATTTTTCGCCATTTCCTCTTGCAATCATCCGATTTATCGTGTACAATACTCTTTAGAGTTTAGTGCGAGGAGCCTTCGCTTTATGCCTATTGATTTTCCCTTAAAAGCGCATTATTCCACGGAAGAATTTTTAGATCTCATCGCGGCTTTGCGTTCGCCGCAAGGGTGTCCGTGGGATCGTGAACAAACACACGAAAGCATTCGTTCCAATTTTCTGGAGGAAACGCACGAAGCGATCGAGGCGATCAACAACGGCGATGTGGCGGGACTTCGTGAAGAACTCGGCGACGTTATGATGCAAGTCGTGCTTCACGCACAGATCGCCAAGGAGAACGGAGAGTTCACTTTTGACGACGTTGTGGATGAGGTGTGCCGCAAGCTGATTGTCCGCCATCCCCATGTATTTGGTGACGTGGTGGCGAAGGATGCATCCGATGTGTTGAAAACGTGGGATTCGGTGAAACGCGCCACAAAAGGTGCGGCGGGGGAAACTGCCACACAAACCGATCTGTTGCGTAACGTTCCTCGCACGTTGCCTGCGCTGATGCGTGCAGATAAAGTGCAAGGGCGCGCGCGCCGTGTCGGGTTCGATTGGCCCGATGTTTCGGGCGCAATGGATGCACTCGAAAGCGAAGTGACAGAGTTTAAAGAGGCGATTGCTTCGGGTTCGCCTAAGGATATCGAAGAAGAGCTCGGCGATCTGATTTTTTCTGCCGTTAACGTGTCCCGCTTTGTGGATGTGGATGCGGAACAGGCGCTGACTGTTTCAACAGATAAGTTTATCAACCGCTTTGAAAAGGTGGAAATGTTGGCTAAAGAGCGTCAATTGGATATGACAAAGATGTCTATTGAAGCGTTGGATGAACTCTGGAAAGAAGCGAAGGTCCTTACGAAGGAGTAACGTAGGCCCAATTCGGGGCGCGTGATGCGTTCCGTTGGTATAAATTTATGGAGGTATATTGTCATGAAAAAAGCAGAACTCATTGCAGCAGTTGCAGAAAAAGCCGGTCTGTCCAAGAAGGACGCTGAGAAAGCGGTTTCCGCTGTTCTCGATACCATTGTTGAAGCGGTTGCCGCCGGTGACAAGGTTGCCGTTGTCGGTTTCGGTACTTTTGAGACCCGTACCCGCAATGCGCGTACCGGTTTGAACCCCCGCACCAAGGAAGCCATCGCGATCCCCGCTTCCACTCAGCCCGTCTTCAAGGCCGGCAAAGCTTTCAAGGACGCTGTTGCGAAGTAATTGCAACCCCGGAAAGATTGTGTCGCAGAAGCCGCCCTTTCGGGGGCGGCTTCTTGTACGTTCAAAGGAGAGTTCATATGCGCTTGGATAAATATTTGAAGGTATCCCGCCTTATCAAACGCCGCACCGTTGCTAATGAGGCATGCGACGCGGGGCGTGTTTTGGTGAACGGGAAAGCGGCACGGGCATCGTACGATGTTAAAGTAGGGGATGTCCTTACCATACAACTCGGTGCACGCGAATTGCGCGCCGAAGTGCTGGATGTGCAAGAAACGGTTGCGAAAAACGATGCGGCTTTGTTGTACAAAATACTGTGAATTCGTATCCCTCTGTTCTGCCACGGAACAGAGGGGATTTTTTTGTAAAATTTTTAAAAAATCAGCAAAAAATTTGCTCTGTGCGATTGCAAATAAAAAGGAATTTTGATATAATAATTAAAATTAGGCAAAGTATGGCCGAGCAACTCGGTTTGGTGTCCGATAAGGAAGTGAATCATGGTCAACATTCAACATATTTCCGCCGAAGAGTTGGCGGTGGGGAAGGTGTACGCGAAGCAGATCAATGCCTATTATGAAATGCGTGGCATTCACCGTCCATTAGCGTTTGTTCGCACATTTGGGTGCCAACAAAACGTATCCGATTCCGAACATATCAAAGGTATGCTGGAAGAAATCGGCTTTGGTTTTACCGAAGACGCAGCACAAGCGGATTTTATTCTTTTTAACACCTGTGCGGTGCGGGAACACGCGGAAGATCGCGTGTTCGGCAATGTCGGCGCTTTGAAGGTGTATAAACGTCGCCGTCCGCATTTGTTAATTGCCGTGTGCGGTTGCATGGTGCAGCAGCCGCATGTTGCCGAACGACTGCGGGAACATTATCCGTTTGTCGGTTTGGTGTTTGGCACACACGTGTTGCATCGCTTGCCGGAATTGATGGCGACGGCACTTGCTTCGCGCAAACCGATACACGAAACTCCCGATTGCGACGGTGTATTGGTAGAGGGGCTTCCCGTGCATCGTGATGGTGATTTCAAAGCATGGCTACCCATTATGTACGGATGCAACAATTTTTGCACCTACTGCATCGTGCCGTATGTGCGCGGGCGGGAACGCAGTCGCGATCCCGAGGCCGTTTTGCAAGAGGCACGTGAACTGGTGGCGGCAGGGTATAAGGAAATCACCTTGCTTGGCCAAAACGTGAACTCCTACGGCAAAGGAGAATCGCACGGTGTGGATTTCCCCGAGCTGTTGCGACGCATCAACGCAATCGAAGGAGATTTTCTTATTCGCTTCATGACGTCCCATCCGAAAGACGCTTCGCCGCGGTTGTTTGACACAATTGCGGAATGTAAAAAGGTGTCGCACCATTTTCATCTGCCGTTCCAATCCGGCAGTAACCGCGTGCTGAAAGAAATGAATCGCGGTTACACGCGGGAACAATATTTGGAACTGGTGCGCTACGCTCGCCGTGTGATTCCCGACATTGCGTTCACAAGCGATGTGATTGTGGGATTTCCGGGCGAAACGCGGGAAGACTTTGAACAGACGGTCAGTCTGATCCGTGAAGTAGAGTTTGTTTCGCTATTCACTTTTATCTTTTCACCGCGCAAAGGCACCCCTGCCGCCGCGATGGACGATCCCATCTCGGCCGAAGAAAAGACGGCGTGGTTCACCGAAATGAACCGCGTGCAAGAAGAGATTGCCGCCGAACGCCTTTCCCGTATGGTGGGGACGCAACGGCGTGCTCTGCTTGAAAGTGTCGGCGAAGGGTTTTTGGAAGCGCGTTTGCCTGAAAACGTGGTGGTGCGTGTGGAAGGTGATCCGTCGTGGATCGGAAAGCACGTGATATTGACGGTTACCTCGGCGAAGAGCTGGATCGCCGAAGGACATATTGATTCTGTTGAAAACTGAAAAGGAGATAGAAACATGGATAAGATTTTGGAATTGACTAAGGATTTGGCACACGAAATTCAAATGGACGAGCGTTACATTCGCATGCAGATGGCGCAAGCTGCGGCCGATGCAGACGAAGCGTTGCAAACGCTGATCGGCGATTTCAACCTGAAACGCATGGCGCTTGCCACCGAAACGTCGAAGGATGACGACAAGAAAGATACCGATAAGATCAAAACGTTGGACGAAGAGCTGCGTGCGCTGTATGCACAAGTGATGGAAAACGAGAACATGAAAGCATTCAACGCCGCCAAGATCGGAATGGACGAAATGATGAACGGTGTGTCCCGTATTTTGACCTTGGCCGCACAGGGCGTGGACCCCGACAGCGCGGATATGGAGGCGTCCTGCGGCGGTAACTGTGCATCCTGCGGCGGCTGCCACTAAGTTTTACAGTAAAGTGAGGTTCGCGCCATGGCGGACATGACTCCCATGATGAAGCAATATCTCAATATCAAAGCGGAACATCCCGGTTGCCTTCTGTTCTTTCGATTGGGCGACTTTTATGAGATGTTCTTTGAAGATGCCAAGATTGCTTCGCGGGAACTGGAATTGGTATTGACGGGACGCGATTGCGGCCAGGAAGAACGGGCGCCGATGTGCGGTGTGCCGTTTCACAGTTATGAATCCTACGTGGCACGCTTGGTAGCCAAAGGATACAAAGTAGCCATTTGTGAACAGGTGGAAGATCCCGCCAAAGCTCAAGGGCTTGTGAAGCGCGATATCGTGCGTATCATCACGCCCGGCACGGTCATCGAGGGCAGTATGCTGGATGAAAGCCGTAACAACTATTTGTGCACGGTGTTTTCCGACTCGTTGCTTAAGGATGTCGGCGTGTGCTTTGCGGATTGCTCCACGGGCGATGTGTATTTGACGCGTATTGTTGGCGAGGATACGTTGTCCCGTTTGCAAAACGAACTGGCACGGTTTCATCCCAGCGAAATCCTGCTTTCGGAGGGGGCAGCCTCTTCAAAAGAGTTCGCGGAGTTTATTACATCGCGGTTAAACGTGTCTGCAGACGTAGCCGAAGACCGCCATTTTGCACTTGATATTGCACGTGATGCGGTATGCAGTCAATTTGCGGTTTCCACTTTGGATGAGTTGGGGTTGGAAGGGCAAGAACCTGCCGTGCAGGCGCTGGGTTGTGCACTTGGCTATTTGCGTGAAACGCAAATGGGCGGTTTGGAACGTATCCGCCGGCCGCAGTTCTATTCGGACATTCAGTTTATGAAGCTGGATCTTATGACACGCCGCAACCTGGAACTGATCGAAACCATGCGCAACAAGGAAAAGCGTGGTTCTCTGCTTGGCGTGTTGGATAAAACCAAGACGGCCATGGGCAAACGTTTGATCCGTCGTTGGATTGAACAACCGCTTATCCAACCTGCACCCATTCTGCGCCGCCATAACGCGGTGGAAGAATTGGTGGGGGATACGGCGCGCCGCGGCGATCTGTTTCCGTTACTTCAGGATATTTATGATCTTGAACGCATTATGACGCGCATCGTGTACGGTAGCGCAAACGCCAAGGAATTGCGCTCGCTTTGCCGCGCAATCGAGTGTTTGCGCCCCATCAAGGAACGGCTTTTCGGTGTTTCATCGGCTATGCTGTGCGACATCGAACAGGCGATCGATCCTCTTTCGGATGTTCATGATTGGATCGATGAGGCGTTGGAGGAAGATCCGCCGTTTTCGGTGCGTGAAGGCGGGATGATCCGCAAAGGGTATCACGCAGAACTGGATGAGTTGCGCGGGGATATGAACGACGGCAAAGGAATCATTGCCCGCATTGAAGCCGAAGAAAAGGAAAAAACCGGCATTAAAACGCTGAAAGTCGGTTATAACCGTGTGTTCGGTTACTATATTGAAGTGTCCCGTGCGTATTCCGAATCGGTGCCGGAACACTACATTCGCAAGCAAACGCTGGCCAATGCCGAACGCTACATAACCCAAGAACTTAAGGAACTCGAAACCCGTGTGCTGACAGCCAAAGACCGTTCGGTCGCGTTGGAGTATCAGTTGTTTACCGACCTGCGTCTGCGCGTGGCAGGGGAATTGCATCGCATTCAATCCACCGCAGAAGCTGTGGCGCAGTTGGATGTGCTTTGCTCTTTTGCCGAAGTGGCGGTGCGTCGCAACTATTGCCGTCCCACCATGGTATTAAACGGCGAATTGGCTATTGAAAACGGGCGTCATCCCGTGGTGGAAGCATTGCTCGACGCACCGTTTGTGCCGAACGATACCCGTTTGGACAACGGTGACAATCGCATCGCTCTCATTACCGGTCCCAACATGGCGGGTAAATCCACTTATATGCGTCAAACGGCGTTGATCGTACTGATGGCACAATGCGGCAGTTTTGTGCCCGCAAGCAATGCGGTGATCGGTATTGTGGACAGCATCTTCACCCGTGTGGGTGCGTCAGATGATCTGTCGTCGGGGCAATCCACGTTTATGGTGGAAATGAGTGAAGTGGCCACCATATTGAAAAACGCCACAAAAAACAGTTTGGTGATTTTTGACGAGATCGGGCGCGGCACTTCCACGTTTGACGGCATGAGTATTGCGCGTGCTGTGCTTGAATACGTTGCCGATACGCGTAAGATCGGTGCCAAAACGCTGTTTGCCACCCATTATCACGAACTTACGGTAATGGAGGAAGAGATTCCCGGTATCCGCAACTACAACATCGCCGCCAAAAAACGCGGAGACAGCATTACGTTCCTGCGACGTATCGTACGCGGGGCGGCCGATGAAAGTTACGGTATCGAGGTGGCCAAACTGGCCGGCGTGCCCGATGCGGTGGTTCGCCGCGCAAAAGAGATATTGTACGGTCTTGAGGCGGCGGGTGGCGAAACGACGGTCGTGCAGCCCGTTTCGCGCAACCAAGACGAGGATGCGCAGATGTCGTTGCTTTCGGCAGCAGACAACGAATTGGTGCAACGTCTGGCATCACTTGATGTAAATACGCTGACGCCGATCGAAGCGTTGCAAACCTTGTATGACTTTGCCGCACAAGCCAAGAGTTTGTGCGAAGATTAACGGATAAGGAGGCGGCACGGTGGCAAAGATTCACGTATTGGACCGCCATACAGCGGAGTTGATCGCGGCGGGCGAAGTGGTTGAACGCCCTTCCTCGGTCGTGAAAGAATTGATGGAAAATGCAATCGATGCGGGTGCTACCTCGCTTACGGTCGAAATTGAAAACGGCGGTGTTCGTACCATTCGTGTAAGCGATAATGGGTGCGGTATTGTCCGCGACGACGTGACCACCGCCTTTTTGCGTCACGCCACCAGCAAAGTGCGTTCCGAAGAAGATTTGGAGCGTATCGGTACGTTGGGGTTTCGCGGTGAAGCGCTGGCATCTATCTCTGCGGTGTCACGCGTGGAACTTATCACCCGTACCGCAGATGAATTGGCAGGAACGCGCTGTGTGATCGAAGGCGGGGGAGAACCCGATGTTTGTGAAATCGGTTGTCCCGTCGGTACAACAATTTTCGTGCGGGATTTGTTTTATAATGTCCCCGCACGTATGAAGTTTTTGAAGAAAGATGTGAGTGAAGCCAACGCGGTGGCGGCTGTGGTGGATTGCCTTGCGCTTTCACATCCCGAAATTTCCGTGCGCTTTGTGCGTGACGGCAAGGAAACGTTGCTTACCCCCGGCGATGGGAATGCCCATTCCTGTATTTATGCGGTGTTCGGGCGCGAGTTTGCTAACGGGTTGATTCCCGTGGATTATTCGCTCGGCGGCGTACACGTGTATGGATATATTTGCAAGCCCGTCAACGCCCGTTCCAACCGCACGATGCAACACTTTTTTGTGAACGGTCGCTACGTAAAAACGCGCACGGCCGCCGCGGCGTTGGAACGCGCGTTCCAAGGGAACATTATGATCGGTAAATTTCCGTCCTGTGTGCTTCACGTAGATATGGCGGCGGAACTGGTGGATGCCAACGTGCACCCCGCAAAAATCGAAGTGCGCTTTGTCAACGAACGTCCCGTGTTCGATGCCGTGTATCACGGAGTGAAATCAGCACTCACGGCGGGCGACGCCCCGAAACAAGCTTCCTTTGCGGCGGTGAAACCGAAAGAGATTCTTCCCGAAGCTGAACAAGTGCGGTTTGCTGTACCTGTTGAGGACAAGCCGGCGGTGGTCACAGAGCCCCCTGCTGCGACTAACGGATTTAAAAAACGGCCCTTGAATCCTGAAGCACACCCCAAGCAGATGCCTCTTCGTGATCGCACGGCGATCTTGTACGGAAAGCCGGATATCACGGTAGATCCGCCGTCCCCGCCCGTGCAAAAAACGGCGGTCGAGGAACCCACCGTTTCCGTTGCACCACCCGTCTTGAACACAGAAGTTAAGGTTGTCCCTCCTGCACAGGATACGGAACCGATTGTGTATTTGGGCGAGGTATATCGCACCTATTTGTTGGTGCAGAAGGGTGAATCGATTTTCTTTATCGATAAACACGCAGCACATGAACGCATCCTGTATAACAAGTTGCGTCAGACCGCACAAAAGGATGCCCAGTTGTTATTAACACCCGTTTCCGTACCTCTCAGCCACAAGGAATACGAAGCCCTTTTACCACACCTTTCGCTTCTCGGCGATGCGGGATTTGATGTGGAAGAGTTTGACGGTACCGTGCTTGTACGATCGGTGCCGATGATGTTGACGGGGGAGGATATTCCCGCATTGTTGGAAGAGATTGCCGACGGATTCCTTTCGGGCAAACAGGAGATCGAATTGGACAAACTTTCGTGGATCTATCATTCGGTGGCCTGTCGCGCGGCAGTCAAGGCGGGAGATCGGCAATCGCCCGCCGAACTGGAAGCATTGGCACGGCGCGTGTTGAACGATGACGAGGTGCGCTACTGTCCGCACGGGCGTCCCGTTTGCTTTGAATTGACACGTAAAGAACTGGAGAAACAGTTTGGACGAATTTAAGAATATGATGAGCAAACGATTATCGGTAATTGCAGGGCCGACTGCTTCGGGAAAAACCGCCCTTGCCATCGCCCTTGCAAAGCGGTTGAACGGCGAAATTGTATCCGCCGATTCCATGCAGGTGTATGAAGACTTAATGATCGGCACCGCGCGCCCCACGGCAGAAGAGATGGACGGTGTGCCTCATCATCTGATTGGTTGTTTGCCGCTTACCGAACGCTACAGCGTGGCACGCTACGCTGCCGATTCAAAGGCGGCGATCGATCGCTTGCAGTCCGATGGGAAACACCCGATTCTTTGCGGCGGCACAGGATTATATATCCAAGCGGTGACCGAGAATTTGGCGTTTTCAGAAGAGGGCGGCGACGAAAGTTTAGCGTTGCGAAAACAGTTACAGAACGAATATAAAGCGCTCGGCGGTGAAACAATGCGCGATCGGTTGGCGGAATACGATCCTGAAACGGCCGCCAAACTGCATCCGAACGATCAAGGTCGAATTGTGCGCGCATTGGAAGTGGCACTTTTGACAGGCGTTCCCATGAGTGAATGGATACGTCGCTCGCGTTTGGAACCGCCGCCGTACGATACGCGTATGATCGTGTTGGATTTTCGTGATCGCGCGGTGTTATATGATCGCATCAACCGCCGTGTGGATATTATGTTGAAACAAGGTTTGCTCGAAGAAGCTTCGACCGTTTTGCAATCTCCTTATGCCCCTACGGCGATGCAAGCAATCGGCTACAAAGAGTTGGCACCCTATTTTGCGGGTGCGCTTACATTGGCCGAAGCAACCGAAAATCTCAAACGCGAAACGCGCCGTTACGCCAAACGGCAACTGTCGTGGTTTCGCCGCATAGAAACCGCCCACACATTATTTGTGGATGACTATTCGGACAAGGTGTCGCTTGTTGAAGCGGCCGTAAATATCTTAAAATGGTAAGAAAGGAGTGAGCACCGTGAAAGATTGGTTGAAACGGTTGGGCATTGTTTTGCTGGCGCTGTTTTTGTTGGTATATGTCGGATACCAAATTTTCTTGGTGCTGTATTCCAATGTAACCGTGGAAACCGTAGTCGCCTACAGCGTGTACGATACGGTGGAAACCCAGGCGATCGCCATTCGCTCCGAAACGCAGGTGGAAGCCGAAGTGGGGAACAATTACTTGTTTTACACATTGGAAAACGGCAACCGTGTTTCCAAGAACGGTACGGTTGCACACCTCTATGCCGAAGAAGAAACGGCAGGCTTGCAAGAGCAGTTGGCGTTGTTGGATGAGGACATTGCTCTGTTGGAAAGCGCACAAGCGTTGGCGGAAAGTGAATACGCCGGGCTGGAAGCCATCGAACAGCAACTGACACGAAAAGTACAAGAACTTGCGGTGTACGTAAACGGTCAAAATGCGGAAGAGTTGCGTGCCATGCACGCACAGTTGTTATCGTTGATGAACAAACGACAGGTCATTATCGGGGCGGTGGAGAACTATACAAGTAAAATTGAACAGCTAAAAGCGGAACGCAATGCGTTGGCCGCCCGTGTTGTCGCTCCCGTCGGTGCTGTGAGAGCACCGCGTTCGGGATATTTCGTGGATCGCGCCGATGGATTTGAAACCTATTTTTCAGCCAAGGATGATGATGTTGCGGCACTTACGGCCGAAGAGGTGCAGGCCGCGCTCACGGCTTCGCCCTCCGTTTCCGCTTCGTGTGTCGGCAAAATCGTGGCGGAATACGATTGGTATTTGGCTTGTTCTGTGGATAGTCAAAAAGCGGCTGCGCTGGAAGTCGGCGATTCGCTGAACATTCGCTTACCGTTTGTTACGGCCGAAACCGTACCGACGAAAGTGTTGGCGGTAAATCACGGTGCGAACAATCAAAGCGCGTTGATCCTAAAGTGCAGCCTCATGTCGGAGGAACTGTCGGATATTCGTATCGAATCGGTACAGCTTCTGATGGAAGAACACAACGGATTACGCCTGCCCGACAAAGCGTTGCACTTTGATGAAAACAACCGCGCCGGAGCATACGTACGCATGGGAACCACCGTAACATTCCGTTACGTGGATATTCTGTATCACAACGAAAAGGACAAATATTCCATTTGCGCCATTCCGAACGCCGCGGATAAGAGCTATGTACAGTTGTATGATGATGTAATTGTAGAGGGGAAGGATCTTTATGACGGAAAAGTTGTGCAATCCTGATGCCGTGGAGATCCGCGATAATCTGGCCCGTATTCATGAACGGATCGAATCGGCATGCGCACGGGCAAGACGCTCCTCGGATGAAGTTACGTTGTTGGCTGTCACCAAAACCGTTTCGGTGGAACGCATCAACCTTGCCATTGCAGAGGGTATCACACAGATCGGCGAAAACCGTGTGCAGGAGTTCTTAAGTAAAAAGGACGGTTTGTTGCCGGTCACGGCACACTTGATCGGCCATTTGCAAACGAACAAAGCGGCACAAATCGCCGATAAAGTTTCCATGGTGCAATCGGTGGATAGTTTGCGTGTCGCCGAAGCGTTGGATAAAGCGATTTCCAAAAGCGGAAAAACGCTGGATATTTTAGCCGAGGTGAACATCGGCGGCGAAGATTCCAAATCCGGCGTTTCACCGGAGGAAGCCGCCGAATTTTGTGCCAAACTGGCAATGTTTCCCTCATTAAACTTGCGAGGAATGATGACTATTCCGCCGATTTCCTATACAGAACGTGAAAAGAGAGAATATTTTTTCAGAATGTCGCAATTGTTTATTGACATACGCACTAAAAATGTAGATAATAGTAATATGGAGATTCTTTCTATGGGTATGTCGGACGACTACGAAGAAGCCATTTTGGAGGGTTCCACAATGGTTCGTATCGGTTCGGCGATCTTTGGAAAAAGGAATTATTAAAATTTACATAGGAGGCAATTACAATGGGTGTTTTTGACAAATTGAAGCAATGGATGGGCGACGAGGACGAAGATATCGAAGAGGTTGACACCGACGGTATTGATTTCGTTACCAAGTCGGACGAGGACAACAATGAAGAACCCGTGAAGCGCGGCAACAAAGTGGTGAACATCCACGCGACGGCTCAGTTGCAAGTCGTGTTGGTGAAACCCGAGCGCTTTGACGATGCCAGCACGGTGGCGGATCATTTGAACGCAAAGCGCACCGTCGTGCTGAATCTCGAATCTGCCAATAAGGATGTGGCGCGCCGCATTCTTGACTTCTTGAGTGGTGTGGCATATGCCAATGACGGTCAGATCAAAAAAGTGGCGAACTGCACCTTTATCATCACTCCCTACAACGTAGGTATCATGGGCGATCTCCTGGACGAACTGGAGAACAATGGTCTCTATTTCTAACAACGCCTTTGCAGAAGATTCGCTGTTAAAAGCGCGAGTGGACGATGCGGTACGGTTGTGCAAACGTCGTTCAGCCCCCGTGTTTATTGGCTTTTTGGATGAACGTCAACAAGCGGTCGCAAAAGGGATGATTCATCCGTCGAACGACGTATGTGTGACCTTTTGGGGTGGGCACGACGAAGGAGAACGAGCGTTGCTCGGTATTTCTCCCACGCATCTCCCTTTGGAGAACGATTGGTTTCCGCTTACGGTCATAGCGTTTCATTTTCGCACAGGCCGATCCATCACCCACCGGGATGTGTTGGGTTCGCTGTTGGCATCCGGCGTGAAGCGTGAAATGCTTGGCGATATTCTGTGTACCGACGGCCTGGCTGTGGTGTTTGTTAAAGACGAGGTAGCCCCGTACTTGCAAACGGAGATCGCGAAGATCGGTGGAGAAGGTGTGCGCTGTGAGGTGCCGTATATCGGTGCTTTGCCGCAAGCCCATACCTTTATCGAACGACGCGATACGGTGGCTTCGCCCCGTTTGGATGCGGTGCTGCGTGTCTGCCTTGCCGTTTCGCGTGAGGAAGCGGCAAAGCGCATTGAAAGCGGATTGGTTTCGGTGAATCACACGGTTTGTGAATCAGTTTCTGCCGAAGTGCATGAGCAGGACATACTTTCCGTGCGCGGCGCAGGACGGTTTCGTGTGAAGCAGATCGGACCGATCACCAAAAAAGGCCGTTTGTTTGTTACGATTGAGCAATATGTATAACTCACCAATTTCATGAGGAGTGTGTTTTCGGTGTTGACCTTGGATCAAATTAAAAATGTAACATTTTCCAAAACCCGTGCAGGTTATTCGACCGCCGAAGTGGATGATTTTATTGATCAATGTGTGGATACGCTGGCGACGGTGTTGGATGAACGCAATACGGCCAACAAGAAGATGGAAGTGCTGGCGGACAAGTTGGTGGAATACCGCAACGAGGAAGACAGCATTCGTTCGGCGCTGGTGAACGCGCAACGTTTGGGCGATAACATTGTGCGTGAATCCAACCAGAAAGCGGCTTTGACGTTGGAAGATGCGAATATCAAAGCAGAAAAGATCCTGAAAGATGCACAGGAAAAAGCGGATTCGCTTGTCGGCGATATTTCTGCCGAAGTGAAGAAACAAGAGGCAGAACTGGCGCGTTTAAAACGCGAAGTGACGCTGTTCAAAGAACGTATGCTTTCCATTTATCGCGAGCATTTGTCACTCATTCAGGTTCTCCCTGAAGAAGATGTGCAGGAAGAAGAGACAGCGGAAGCTCCGATCGTTGAAGATATCGTTGAGGAAACAACCGTGGAAGAAGTTGTTGCCGAACCGATTGTCGAGGAAACGGTAGCGGAAGAGGAAGAGTCGGCATTGATCGAACCGGCGGAGGAACCCGTTGCCGTTGCGGCAGAAGCTGACGAACCGGCGGACGCGGTATCGTTCACCTCACTCGTGGATATCGCTGCCGAGGCAGAAGAATCCGCCCCCGAAGAAGCACCGAAATCGCGCTTTGCGGATCTCAAATTCGGGGCTGATTACGACATCTCCGATGAACAGGAAGAAAAACCGCGCGGTCTTTTCCGTCGCAAAAAGTAATGGTAAAAACACCGCCGCTTTTCGCCGAAAACGGCGGTGTTTTTTGTTGAAAGAGGTCACAGTATGTATATAACAACGCTTGCGGTCTTATCAACCGTTTTGGTTCTTATTGATCAAGCAACCAAACTGCTCGCCATTCACGGATTGGCTTTAGGGCACACCGTTCCGATCTGGAATGGTGTGTTGGAACTAACCTATGTAGAAAACCGTGGTGTTGCATGGGGGATGATGCAAAACAAACAATGGATCGTGATTGCGATCACGTCGATCATGCTGTTGTTTGTGGCGGGTGTGCTGTTCAGCCGACGCCTTCAAAAATCCCGCACCGCCACCATTGGCTCGTTGCTGATTTTTGCGGGTGGTATCGGCAATTTGATCGACCGCATCGTGCGTGGATTTGTTGTGGATTTTATTCATTACTACAAATGGTTTGATTTTCCCGTGTTTAACTTTGCCGATTGTTGCGTATCGATCGGCGCCGTGCTGATTTTGCTTTACGCCTTCTTTTTCAGCGAAGCCAAAGATGCACCGAAGGAGGAAACCCTTGATGGAACCGTACCGCTTGACGATACCGACGGAGAACGCGGGGAATCGACTTGACATTCTTCTGGCCGAAACATTACCGCTGACGCGATCGGCCGCACAAACGCTGATGGAAAACGGTGCCGTTACAGTAAACGGCAAGACGATTGCCAAGAATTATCGCATGCGCGGCGGGGAAGTGGTAGTGGTGCAGATCCCCGATGCCGCCCCATGTGAAGCAGCACCGCAAGATATTCCGTTGGATATTGTGTATGAAGACGATCACTTGTTGGTGGTGAACAAACCAAAGGGAATGGTAGTGCATCCCGCAGCGGGACATGCGGACGGCACGTTGGTGAACGCGCTGTTAGCCCATTGCGGGGACAGTTTGTCCGGTATTAACGGTGTTATGCGCCCCGGTATCGTCCATCGCATCGATAAAGATACAAGCGGACTGCTGATTGTTGCCAAAAGTGATGCGGCACATCAAGGGTTAGCTGAACAAATTAAAGTTCACAGTTTTACTCGCATTTACGAAGCGGTGATCGTTGGCCATTTAAAGAAAACAGAAGGTACGGTGAATGCACCGATCGGACGCCATCCCGTGGATCGGAAAAAGATGGCAATTACGCAAAAGAACAGCAAACCCGCCGTTACCCATTACCGTGTGTTGGCGGAATATCCGGGATATTCTCACGTGCAGCTAAAACTCGAAACGGGACGAACCCACCAGATTCGCGTACATATGGCGTCTTTGGGACATCCCGTGGCGGGAGATACGATGTACGGTTCTAAAAAATCTCCGTGCGGATTTGAGGGACAATGCCTGCACGCAAAAGAAATCGGTTTTGTTCATCCGATTCTTGACAAGGAACTTTCCTTTACATCCGATTTGCCGCTGTATTTTACCGCATTTTTAGACGAACTTCGTCGTAAAGCGTAACCTCTTTACAGAAAATGATATACATTCCGACACTCTTCTGCGTGAGAATGTCGGAATTTTTTTGTGTATAGCCGCTTTTTATAGAATATGCACTTGATTATTTTTCCAAAATAGTATAAAATGAATCTAACTGTTTATTATGGAGGGGTTTCCTTTTGTCCGATTTACAAAGTGAGATCCGTCGGCGGCGTACATTTGCGATTATTTCGCACCCTGACGCCGGTAAAACCACGTTAACCGAAAAATTGCTCTTATACGGCGGTGCAATTGCCAGCGCCGGTATGGTCAAGGGCAAACGTTCGATGAAGCACGCGGTTTCCGACTGGATGGAAATTGAAAAACAGCGCGGTATTTCCGTTACGTCCTCTGCACTGCAGTTTGAGTACGACGGATACTGCATTAATATTTTGGACACGCCCGGTCACCAAGACTTTTCGGAGGATACCTACCGCACGTTGATGGCGGCGGATTCGGCAGTAATGGTGATCGATGCATCCAAAGGTGTGGAGCGACAAACTGTTAAACTGTTTAAAGTCTGCATGCTTCGTCACATCCCGATTTTCACTTTCATCAACAAGATGGACCGTGAAGCGCGCAATCCGTTTGAGTTGTTGGAAGAGATTGAACAAGTGCTCGGGATTGAAACTTACGCCGTAAACTGGCCGATCGGATGCGGTAAAGAATTCAAAGGTGTGTACAATCGCGAGGCGGGACAGATACTGGCGTTTTCGGCAGCGGAAGGTGCCACCGGCCAATACGAAGCCACCGCTACCACGGTCGATCTGAAGGACGAATCGCTCAAATCGGTAATCGGTGAAGCGCATTACAACGAACTGAATGACGATATCGAGTTGATGGACGGTGCGGGCAGCGAGTTTGATCTGGATCGTGTGCGTGCCGGTCAGTTAACCCCCGTTTTCTTCGGCTCTGCACTTACGAACTTCGGCGTGCAACCGTTCCTTGAGGACTTCTTGAAGATGACCACGTCGCCTTTGGCGCGTCAGTCCAGCGAAGGGGAGATCAACCCCACGGACGATACCTTCTCTGCGTTTGTGTTTAAGATTCAGGCCAACATGAACAAGGCCCACCGCGACCGTATTGCATTCTTCCGCGTC
This sequence comes from Acutalibacteraceae bacterium, assembly GCA_045533175.1. Lineage (GTDB taxonomy): Bacteria > Bacillota > Clostridia > Oscillospirales > Acutalibacteraceae > SIG588. The sequence continues at coordinate 585 of JAZSHJ010000011.1, read as the reverse complement.
TGCTCGGGACGGTACGAAAAAAACATGGAAGTTATGCACGTGCAAGGCAACAAAAAGTTGCGCTTGTCACAACCGCAACAGTTGATGGCGCAAGACCGTGAAGGAATTGAAGAAGCCTATGCGGGTGACATTATCGGTATTTTCGATCCCGGTATTTTCTCGATCGGCGACACCGTGTGTGCACCGAACAAGAAATTTGCGTTTGAAGGTATTCCGACTTTTGCGCCGGAGCATTTTGCACGGATTCGTGCAACCGATACGATGAAGCGCAAGCAATTTGTAAAGGGTACGGATCAGATCGCACAGGAAGGTGCTATCCAGATCTTCAAAGAAGTGGATGGCGGCATGGAAGAAGTGATTGTCGGCGTAGTGGGTACCTTGCAATTTGAAGTGTTGGAATATCGCTTAAAGAACGAATATGCGGTAGATATCCGCATGGAAAGTTTGCCGTACAGCCAGATTCGCTGGATCGTAAACGAAGATATCGATCCCAAAACGCTGAATCTGAGTTCGGATACTAAACGGGTACAGGATATGCGCGGTCATTACCTGTTGCTGTTTACCAGCAGCTGGAACATCGACTGG
>JAZSHJ010000014.1:0-21361 GCA_045533175.1 Acutalibacteraceae bacterium | reverse complement strand
TAGAAAGGGGCGGCGGCGGAGACGCACAAGGCGAAAAATAAAACAAAAAAAGACGCTGTGCATTGCACAGCCTCCTTTTTTGCTTTCTATCAGAACTTGCGCCATACCATCTTGTTCACGATGGCGGTGTAACTTTGAATCAGTTTTACCACCTTGGTGGATACGTTGCGATCCACATAGGCGGGCACGTCGATGCCGTCGTCCCCGTTTTCGTGCATGCTCACGGCCAGATCCACCGCCTGCATCACCTGATCGGACGAGATGCAACCGATAAGGAACACGCCCTTATCCATGGCTTCGGGACGTTCGGTGGAGGTGCGGATGGACACCGCAGGGAATTTGAAGAATGCGCTTTCTTCGGGGATGGTGCCGCTGTCGGACACCACGCAGTAGGCGTTCTGCTGCAGTTTGTTGTAATCGAAGAAGCCGAGAGGCTGATGTTGAATTACACGTTTGTCAAATTTGAAGCCGCGCAGTTCAATGAACTTCTTGCTGCGGGGATGGCAGGAATACAAAATCGGCATATCGTAGGTTTCTGCCATCTTGTTCACCGCGTTCATCAGCGAGAAGAAGTTCTGCTCGTTGTCGATGTTCTCTTCACGGTGGGCCGACAAGAGAATGTATTTGCCTGCCTGCAAGCCGAGATCTTCCAAAACCGTACTCTTTTCGATGCTTTCGAGGTTTTCGGCCAATACTTCCGCCATCGGCGAGCCGACCACGTAGGTCTGCTCGGGTTTCGCGCCCGAAGCGAGGATATAGCGCCGCGCGTGTTCTGAATAGCAGAGGTTCACGTCACTCGTGATGTCCACAATGCGGCGGTTGGTTTCTTCGGGCAGGCATTCGTCCTTGCAACGGTTGCCCGCTTCCATGTGGAAGATCGGAATGTGCAAGCGCTTGGCCGAAATGGCGGACAGGCAGGAGTTGGTATCTCCCAAAATGAGAAGTGCGTCGGGTTTGAGTTGGTTCATCACCTTATACGAACAGTTGATGATGTTGCCGATAGTGGCACCCAGATCGTCGCCCACCGCATCCATATACACTTCGGGCGGCGCCAGTTTCAAATCGTCAAAAAACACACCGTTCAGGTTGTAATCGTAGTTCTGGCCGGTGTGCGCCAAAATGCAATCGAAGTATTGGCGGCACTTGTTGATGGTGGCGGCCAAACGGATGATCTCAGGGCGGGTGCCCACGATGATCAACAGTTTCAAACGGCCGTCATTTTTAAATTGCACGTCGCTGTAATCGGTTTTGATGCTCATTATTCTACCACCTCAAAAAAAGTATCGGGATGTGCGGGATCAAAGGATTCATTGGCCCACATGACGGTGACCAGATCCTCCGTGTCCGAAAGGTTTATGATGTTGTGGGTGTAGCCGGGCAACATGTGGATCGCTTCGATCTTATCGCCCGACACCTCAAAATTCAACACTTCATCGGTGCCGATCTTGCGTTGTTGAATCAGGCCGCGCCCTGCGACCACGATGAAAAACTCCCATTTGGTGTGATGCCAATGTTGCCCTTTGGTGATGCCGGGCTTGGAAATGTTCACCGACACCTGCCCGCACTTTTCGGTTTTAAGCAGTTCGGTGAACGAACCGCGGGCATCTACGTTCATCTTCAAGGGGAAGATGGCGTTTTCGCGCGGGAGATAGGACAGGAAGGTAGAGTACAGTTTCTTTGCGAAACTGCCCGCGGGAATTTCGGGGATCACCAATGTCTGCGGCTGTTCTTTGAACGCGTGCAGAAGATCCACGATTTCCCCCAGCGTGACACGGTGGGTGACAGGCGCCACGCAAAAACGCCCGTTTTCGCACGGGACGGCTTGCAGGCCGTCATATTCACAGCGATGCGGTGCACCCGCGAGTGCCGCCAGCATTTCCTCCACCAGATCGTCGATGTACAAAAGTTCCAACTCCACCGACGGATCGTTTACCGTGATGGGAAGGTCACACGCCACGTTATTACAGAAGGTGGCCACCGCGCTGTTGTAATTCGGGCGGCACCATTTGCCGAACAGGTTGGGGAAACGGTACACCAGCACCGAAGCACCGCTTTCGGCGGCGTAGCGGAAGAACAAATCTTCCCCCGCCTTTTTGCTGCGCCCGTATTCGCTGTCGTAACGGCCGATGAGGGTGGCCTGCAAGGAAGAAGAGAGCATCACGGGACAGGTGTTCCCATGGGCCTTCAGGGTGTTCAGCAACGTTTCGCCGAAGCCGAAGTTGCCCTGCATAAACTCTTCCGTGTTCTGCGGGCGGTTCACCCCCGCGAGATTAAACACAAAGTCGCAATCGGCGCACGCTTCATCCAACAGGGCGGGCGCGGAATCGATATCGTAAAGATACAGCTTGTCCACCGTGACGGCGGGATGCGCTTTGTCCTTGCCGTCGCGGATGTTTTTGAGCGCTTCGGTGAGGTTTTTGCCCACAAACCCATTTGCGCCGGTAATCAAAATCTTCATACTGTCACCCCGTTTTACATATATCACCGTATATTATAGAGGAAAAAAAGCGGAAGGTCAATAGCCGATGCCAAATAAACGGCGGGCATTATCGGCGGTTTTTTGCAGTAACTCGTTTGCCGCTGTGCCGCGCACCCCTGCGATCACCTCGGCGGTGTGGGCGATCATGCGCGAATCGCAACGGTGGCCGCGGCAGGGGACGGGTGCCATGTAAGGGGCATCCGTTTCCAAAAGCAGGCGGTCGGCGGGCACGGCCGCCGCCACTTCCAACGGGCGGCGGGCGTTTTTGAAGGTCACCGCACCGCCGAGTCCGATATACATTCCCAGCGCCACCGCTTCCCGCATCATTTCCACGCTGCCCGAAAAGCAATGCAACACCCCTTGCGGGCGGTATTGTTTCAGCAGGGTGAGCGTGTCTTCGTGTGCGTCGCGATCGTGCACGATCACAGGGAGAGAAAGGCGGTTGGCCAATGCCAAATGCGCTTCAAAACAGGCTTTTTGCACTTCGCGCGGCGGGTTTTCTTCCCAATGGTAATCCAACCCGATTTCCCCAATAGCCACCGCCCGCGGATGTGCCGCCAAGGATTCAAGTGCGGCAAGGCTGGTCGAAGTGCAGCTGTCGGCCGCTTCGGGGTGAATGCCCACCGCAGCGTACACAAACGGATAACGCTCGGCCAAGGCGAGGGAACGGCGGGCGGAATTGAGATCGGATGCGGCGTTCACTACGCCCACCACGCCGCTTTGCGGAAAGGAGGCGAGCAGCGCCTCGCGATCGTCCTCGAATGCCGCATCGTCGTAATGGGCGTGCGAATCGAAAATCATAGGTACTCCTTTTTCAAAAAGCGCCCCAACGGGGCGCTTTTTGTCAACGTAATTTACTGCCGACAGGCAGGTTATCCACAAACAGCACGCGGGCGACATCTTCGCCGTTGTCATCCAACGTGTCGGCGGCCAGGATCATACCCGCCGATTCCACACCGCACAGCACGGCGGGTTTCAAGTTCGCAACCACCACCACGCGGCGGCCGATGAGATCGTCGGGGGTGTACCACTTAGCGATACCCGAACAGACGGTGCGGGGCGTGCCGCTGCCGTCGTTCAGCGTGAGTTTCAGAAGCTTCTTCGCCTTTTTCACGGGTTCGCATTCCACCACTTCGGCCACGCGCAGGTCGATCTTTCCGAACTCGTCAAACGCGATTTCGGGAAGAATGGGGGCAAATTCCGGTGCATCGGGCGTTTTGGCGGCGGCCGCGGCTTTCATCTTGGACTCAAGTTCCGCTTCCAGTTCGGCCAACACCTTTTCCGCATCCAAACGTTGGAACAGCGGAGTGGCTTCGCCCACCGTGAAGGAGTCGGTCGTGCCGAAGGCCAAGTGATCGTAATCCATCGTGTCGAGGCTCACCTTAAGTTGGCCGAAGATGGATTCGGCTGTGGCGGGCATGAACGGTGCGATGAGAATGCCGAGCACGCGGATACTTTCCAACAAGTTATACAGTACCGCCGCCAGACGCGGATGGTCGGCTTCGTTTTTCGCCAGCACCCAAGGGGCGGTTTCGTCGATGTACTTGTTGCAACGGCGTGCAAGCGTCATCACGGCATCTGCCGCATCGGCGTTGTGATAGGTATCCATACGGGCGGCAAAGTCACGTGCCGCCGTTGCCACCGCGGCGCGCAGTTCTTCGTCCAACGGATCGATCACCGCGGGACGCGCTACCGTGCCGCCGAAGTATTTGTTCGTCATGGCAATGGAACGGTTGACAAGGTTGCCCAGCGTGTTCGCAAGGTCGGTGTTGAACTTCGCGATAAACGCTTCGTACGTGATGGTGCCGTCCTGCGCAAAGGGGATCTCAGACAACAGGTAATAGCGCACCGCGTCGGTGCCGAACCGTGCCGCGAGTTCGTCCGCATATACCACGTTACCCTTGGATTTGCTCATCTTATCCTCGCCGAACAACAGCCACGGGTGGCCGAGCACCTGTTTGGGCAACGGCTCGCCCAGCGCCATCAGAATGATGGGCCAGTAAATGGTGTGGAAACGCACGATATCTTTGCCGATCACGTGCAAGTCAGCGGGCCAATAGCGGCTGTACAACTCATTGCTGCCGTCGGGATGATATCCCACGCCGGTGATGTAGTTGGACAGCGCATCCAACCACACGTAGGTGACGTGGCGCGGATCAAACTCCACGGGGATGCCCCACGTGAAGGAGGAACGGGACACACACAGATCCGCCAAACCGGGTTTCAGGAAGTTGTTGATCATCTCGTGCTTGCGGGATTCCGGCTGGAAAAAGTCGGGGTTTTCCTCGTAATATTGCAACAGACGATCTTGATATTTCGACAAACGCAGGAAATATGCCTCTTCCTTCGCGTCGGTCACGGGGCGGCCGCAATCGGGGCAGCAACCGTCCTTCAACTGCGAGGCGGTGAAGAAGGATTCGCAAGGCACACAATACTTGCCTTCGTACTCGCTTTTGTAAATATCCCCTTGATCGTACAACTTCTTAAAGATCGCCTGAATCGCCTTCACGTGGTCGTCATCGGTGGTGCGGATAAAGCGATCGTAGGTCACGTTCAGCGAATCCCACACCGCTTTGATCTGCGCGGACATGCCGTCCACGTAGGACTGGGGTGTCATGCCCTGTTCGCGGGCGGCGTCTTCGATCTTCTGGCCGTGTTCGTCCGAACCGGTGAGAAAATGCACGTCGTAGCCGCACAGGCGTTTGTAGCGTGCGATCGCATCCGCCAACACGATATCGTAACAGTTGCCGCAATGCGGTTTGTAGGACGCATAGGCGATGGCGGTGGTCAGATAAAACTTGGGTTTTTGAGTGTCCACGAAAAAAACTCCTAACATTTAAATACTTCTCTTATTGTAACAGATTTTCCGAAAATTACAAGGGTTAGTTTTCGGCGGGAAAGCCTTTGAAAGATCATTCCTTTTCGATGGGAAATTCATCGATCTTGCCAACCGCATATTGCAATATCAAGCGGGCATCGGTGGAATCGATCTTGTTATTACCGTCCACGTCTGCGGCCTCGGAACAGAGGGATTCGGGGGCGATCTTACCCACCGCCAGTTGCAGAACCAAACGTGCATCGGTGGAGTCGATCTTGTTGTTTTCGTCCACATCACCAAACGTCGCGGTTACGGGCGGAAGAGGTTCCAATTTTTCAAGCGCCGCATTCAGCCTTGCCGTCGCGTCGGTCACTTCCAACAACGAAGCGGGAGGCGTACGGTTGTACACTTCGTTTGCGGCCCCCAATGCGAGTTTCAAACGCTCGCCCGTTTCCAATGTGTAGAGATTGGGATCTTCCAACGAGGCCTTTTGAATTGCCGCCAACAGATCGTCGTAGGTTGCCAAGGCCGAGGGGGCAACGCGGTTCAGTTCGGCATCCGCCGTTACCGCATCCGTAAGGCCGAAGGAGAATGCATCAAAGAACACGGTGGCGGCGCCGTCTGCTTTGCCGTTCCAGTTCAGCGAGGTGGCCTTGTTCAAAACAGAGGCAGGATTGCTCACCGCTTCGCCGTTCAAGGTCATGGCTGTGAGATCGTAGGTGTACACCGCAAAGGCGGTTTGGGTGGTCAGCGCAATTTCTTTTGCACCGTCCAGAAGCGGGATTTCATACGTCTTACCGCCGCTTACGAGGGTGAGGGCGAGGTCAACGGCGGTGGTGGTGGGATTCAACAAACTGACCGACAGCGTTTTGAAGTTGCCCCATGGTTGCATTTGTACCTGCGGGTAACTCAGAACGGGGAACATGAGGAATTCGTGTTCAAAATCCACACGCAGAGAGGCGATGCCTTCCGCGCGGATGGCGGTATCGTAAGAATAGTTGCCGCCGACCACCTTAAAAGAGGGGCGGTAGCCGTATTTGTAGTTGGCGGTGTTTGCTTCATCGTATACCCACACGTCACGGTCGGCATACATCCAATCCTGTGCCGTGAAACGGGTGATGCTGCTGTCTTGCTTGCTCACCGTGTCGTTCGGGCGTGCGGTGCGGAAGGGGGAGGCGGGAATGCCCACCGAGTTCGCAAGGTTCGCCGCCTGGGCAAAGTCGTCGAATGCGTACATCGCGTTGGCGGGGGCGTTCACATAGTTGTTCCACACCTTCACGGTGTCGGCGCTTACGATCTCTGCCCGCGCGTTGACGTACACTCCGTCTTCGCCCGCCACGGTGAATCCGTGCAGATCGTTTCCGTCGAGCGATTTGAGTCCGTCGCCCACGCGGTTGAAGGTGATGTACAACGCGTTGTCCTTCACTTCAAAGGATTTGAACACGGGGGCGGTGTATTCGCCCTTGCCGCCGTATACCATGTTGCGCGCCGCCAGCGCGTAGCGTTCGCCCACGGGAGTTTTCACACGCGGGTGAATGGGATCGGACGTGTTGGTGCCGAGCATGTGTTCCAGCGGCAGATCATACAGCGGGAGCATCGCGGTGGTCTTTGTATCGCACACCGCCCAACCGCGCTCCATGAATTCCGAAAGATAGCCGATGGAGGCGTTGCCGATGCCGTAGTTATAGGGGGAGATCTGCGCGAAGATGAGGGGCATTTCTTCTCCCTCAAACCCAAAGAGGTCGCCCCAACTGCGTTTGAGCACCGCAATGGCATCGTCGTATATATCCGAGTAACTGCTGTTGCTTTCGCCTTGGTGCCAGATGGTGCCTGCAATATTCATGCCGGCAAGCGGGCCGATCTTGGCGTTATACCACGTGGACATGGTGCCGGGGGTGGTGGGCCACCACTCTTCGTCGTAGTATTTGCCGAGTCTTTGCAAGGCGGTTTTCAGCGCGGTGTTTTCTGCGATTGCTTCACGGGACAGCCAAGCTTCGATTACTGTACCACCCAACGCCGCGTTGATGATGCCCACGGGCACGTCCAACTCTTCTTGCAGATTCTTTGCGAAGGTGTAGGCAATGGAGGACACGTTGGCGAGAGCCCCCTTATCGTTACCGAGACACCAATAAGCGCCCGGCACGTCCTGCGCGGGATCTGCCAAGGCGGTGCCGCCGTTTGCACGCAACGGTTCGCAGAACACACGGATGGCTTCGTTGTCTGCCGCTTCCAAAATGGCGGTGACATCCATATCGCGGCCGATCCACAGTTCCATGTTGGATTGGCCGCACGCCATCCACAATTCGCCCACGATCACGTTGTTGATCTCCCGGCTGCTTCCGTCCGTCGTGATGCGGATGGTATAGGTATCGTAACCGCCTGCACGCGGTGCAAAGGACACGTCCCAACGGCCGTCTTTATTCGCGGTGGCGGTTTTGGTTTCCAACAACGTGTTGCCTTTGTGCAGGGTGGCGGTAACGCGGCTGTTCGCATCGTCGTAGCCCCACACGTTCATCGGCTTGTTTTGTTGGAACATCATGTTGTCCGAAAACAGCGTGGGCAGAACGGGTGCGCCCGCGGTGTCCACCAAGCGCACGTTGTTCACCGTGATACGCATGCGATCATTGACACCCGAAGGCCAGTTGTTCATATAGATCCGCATGTAGTTGATGGCGGACAAGTCCGGCGCGCCGTTTGTTGTGCCGAAGGAGGACAGCGGTATGGCGTATTCGTGAGTGCCTTCTTTCCACCGAAGTTGCGGAATGCTGTAATTCGCTTCGTTCGCGTCGCAGGTGCCCGAAGAGGTCAGTTCAAGCTGACCGCCCGCCATCATCAGCGGGGTGATGTCGCCGGGGATGGAGAGGTTTTGAAAGGTGATATCCATCAACAGCGTGAGGGTGGCGGGGTTGTGCTTCGATGCGTCGATCGGCGCAAACGTTCTTCCCACCGCAAAATCTTCCCCCGCGCGGAAGGTCTTGTTCATGGTGAAGGGAATATCGCCCACAAGGTAGGTGGTGTCCCACACGATCTCTTCTTTTTTTGCTGCGGGACGGGAGGTATCCACCACCGCAACGTCCGCCAGACGGACGTTGTAGGTGGAGGAGGGCACGTTTGAAAACTCCATCCACCAGAAGGTGAATTTTTCGGCGGAGAAATCCCAGGAAGCAAAGTTTTGACCGGTGGAGAAGGGAAGCAGAATTTCGTTCCATTCACCGGGTACGAGATCACCGCCGTCCACCGTTTTTACTTCGTTGATCTTCCACAGCAAGGTCTTGCCGTCGGGGTACACATCCATAAAGCGGATGTTGTTCCCGCTGTTTGTGAACAGATCGGTGTTGGTGGGGTTTTCATAATCCTCATAGTAAAACCGCATGGAAAGCGCAAGGTTTTCCGGCGCGACGGAGGAGAGGTCGATGTGTATATTGTTTACCCACGCGCTGCCGTAGGTGCCGCTGTTGTGGGTGAACGACTTTTTCTCGTGGATGGTGTACAAAACGAAGTTATCCATAATATCCTTCTCCTCGGCCGAAACGGCGGGTAGTGTGAACGGAGTGACCGAAAGGAACAAGGCCAAAACCAAAAAGACAGCCAACAGGCGGCGCAAACGCATGAGAATCCCTCCATATCTAATGTTTATATATGCAGAATAGCACACTTTTTTTGCCATTGCAACACCAAAACGCGCGCGAAAAAAAGCCTCCGTCATTTTTGGCAAAAAGCACCAAAAGAAAGTTGTAAATTTTTATATCAAAAGGGTTGCAATTTTGCGCAGAAGTGGGTATAATAGTCATGTGGTGGGGGAAAGTGCATCGTAAACCCATCAAAGTGGAGAAAAGTGGAGGTTTTCCACCTTTTCAACACGTTTTCAACATAAGGCTAAAAAGCGCAGAGAATCGGATTGAAAACGCGGTTTTCAACATAAGACGAAACGAAAAGGAGGGAGAAACAATGACCAAAGGGTTTTACGGACGGTATCAGCACACGGTGGATGCCAAAGGGCGCGTATTCGTGCCGGTGAAATTCCGCGATAAGTTGGGCAGCGGGTTTATTGCCGCCGCTGTGTTGGATCATTGCATCTCCCTTTACTCCTTTGAGGAATGGGACAAGTTGATGGAAGGCATCAACGCTCTGCCGGTTTCCAAAGCGCGTGATCTGCAGCGTGCCCTTTCCTCCAACGCCATTGACGTGGAAGTGGACGCGCAAGGGCGCATCCTGTTGCCGAAGCATTTGGTGGCATACGGTTACTTGGAAAAGGATGTGACGGTGATCGGTGCGGGCAACCACGCCGAGATCTGGAACACCGAACGCTTGGTCGAACGCGAAAGTGCGATGACCGACGAAGCGTTGGAAGAGAAATTCATTGAACTCGGGTTCTAAAGGGGGAAGCACCGTGCCGCAGGAGGTTTCGGGGTATCATCGCCCGGTGCTGTTGGATGAAATGCTTTCGGTGCTGAATCCCCGCCCCGACGGAATCTACCTGGACGGTACTGCGGGCGGCGGCGGACATTCCTTCGCCATTGCTTCACGGCTCACCACGGGGCGGCTGATCGCGTTGGATCAAGATCCCGATGCAATCGAAGCGGCATCCGCACGGCTTCGGGGATTGCCTGCCACGGTGGTGCGTTCCAACTTCGCACAGATGGATGACGTGCTGCGTGAACTGAACATCCCCGCGGTGGACGGCATTTTAATGGATATCGGTGTATCCTCTCACCAATTAGATACAGCGGAGCGAGGGTTTTCCTATCACATGGAAGCACCGCTGGATATGCGCATGAGCCAAAGCGGTACCACCGCCGCCGATCTGGTGAACACCTTATCGGAGGCGGAACTGACGAAGATCTTTTACGATTACGGCGAGGAGAAATTTTCCCCCCGCATTGCCCGCGCGGTGGTCGCGGCACGCACGGCGACGCCTGTTCTCACCACCACGCAACTGGCGGATATTATCCGTGATGCCGTTCCTCCCGCCGCACGGCGGGACGGACACCCCGCACGGCGGGTGTTTCAAGCGTTGCGCATCGCGGTAAACGGTGAGTTGGATCGGTTATCCGAAGCATTGGACACCGCGTTTGATTGTTTAAAAGACGGCGGACGGTTGGCGGTGATTACCTTCCACTCGTTGGAAGATCGCATTGTGAAACAGCGGTTCGCTTCGTGGCGACAGGGATGCACCTGCCCGCGGGAGTTTCCCGTGTGTGTGTGCGGAAAAACCCCCGCCGCCGCCATGGTCGGCAAGCCGCTGGAAGCTTCGGCCGCGGAACTGGCCGAAAATCCCCGCAGTCGGAGCGCCAAACTTCGCTGTGTGGAACGATTGCACGGAAAAGAATGAAACGATAATGAAAGGACGGGATGCGAAATGGCTATGCAAGCGCCGGTACACGGTACCGAAGCGTACGATCTTTCGCTGTTTGAAGAGCGTCCCGCCCGCCTTGAGGTGGTAAAGCCCGGGAAGAAACAGCAAAAGGCCAATCGTCGCGCGGTGCGTATGCAATCCATCATAAATGTCGCGGTGACGCTGTTGGTTACCACCGCCGTGTGTGCGGTGGTCGCGCTGATGATCTTCGACCGCGTGCAGATCACCGAGATCAACGACGAGATCATCCAAAAGCAGGAAACGCTGGATATTTTAGAAAGCGAAACCATTCGCTTGTCGAACGAATTGGCCACGCAGACCTCGGCGGAGCAGGTGGATGCCTATGCGGCCGCCAACGGCATGCAAAAGATCGACAACTATCAGCTGAAGTACATCACGGTGGAAGCGGGCGATAAGTTGGAGGTTGCAAACGAAGGGGAAGAGGGTTTCTTTGAAACGGTTGCCGCGGGCATCGGAAACTTCTTCCATTGGGTCAAATATTTGTTTGAGTAAGGCGGTATTTGTTAGCCGTCTGCGTAATAGTATTTGTAAGAGGCGCTCACGCGTTTCGGCAAGATCCATCGAGAGTTGAGATGTCTGTACCTCAACTCTCTTTTGCACTTTTGAAGGTGAATCCCGCAAACGCGAACCCCGTTTTTACACGGGTTCGGCGGGCTTTTCCGACCAACCCGACAGAAGGAGAGGACGGTCGTCATGGCGGTTTCCGATAAAAAAACTACCCCCGAAATGAACTCGCGCGCACCGGCACGTAGTATGAAGTTGCGCGCGTTGTTTGTGTTGCTTGTGATCGTGCTTATTGCGTTCGGCGGTGTGATCGGGCAGTTGTTCCATTGGCAGATCTTGGAAGGTGATAACCTGCAACAAGAAGCGGTGGCACAACAACTCAGCGATACCGTCACCTCGCCGAATCGCGGAAAGATTTACGATCGTAACGGCAACACCTTGGCGGAATCGCAACTTGTGTGGACGGTCATTATGTCCCCCGCGGCGATTCAGACGGACGATGCCCGCGCCAAGATCGCGGACGATATTTCCGAAATTTTGGCGGTGGATCGCGAGGCGTTGTATCAAAAAACGCTTAAGACCTACTCGCAGTTTGAATATGTGAAAAAGAAGATCCCTCGTGCAGATGTGGAACAGCTTGCCGCGTGGGTGTCGGAAAACGAAATGGGCGGCGTGTTCCGCGTGATCACCGACTATAAGCGCGTGTATCCCTACGGCACTATGGCATCCACCGTTCTTGGGTTTACCGGTGCGGAAGGCACGGGTTTGTACGGTTTGGAGGCAATGTACGAAGGGGCGCTGGCCGGTGAGGCGGGACGCGTGATCACCACCCAAAACGGGTGGGGAGAACAGATGCCCAATACGCTGAGTTATGAAAAGACCATCGATGCCACCGACGGTCACAGCCTGGTGCTGACCATCGACCAGACGATCCAGCATTATGCGGAAAAGTATTTGGAAGAGGCGGTCAAAGAAACCGGTTGCACCAACCGCGGGTTTGCGGTGGTGATGGATGTGAAAACGGCGGGTGTTCTGGCGCTGGCGGTGAAAGGGGATTACGATCCCAACGATCCGTTCACCATTACCGATCCCGACGTGTTGGCGGAGATCGCCACGTTGGCGGGAGATGAGGAATCCACGGCCCGTTCGGCGGCGCTGCAAAAGCAATGGAATAACAAGGTGGTATATGATTTCTATGAACCCGGTTCGGTGTTCAAGGTGTTCACCTCGTGCATGGGTATTGAAGAGGGGGTTGCCAACGAAAACACCACCTTCTCCTGTCACGGTTCGCTGACGGTGCTGGGACGTAAGATGAACTGTCACGTGTATCCGTCGGCGCACGGTACGCAAACTTTTGCGCAGGCGATCTCCAACTCTTGCAACCCGGCGTTTATGAATCTCGGCCTTTCCATCGGGGCGAAAAACTTCTTTAAGTATTTCGTGGGATTTGGGTTTACCGAACTCACGGGAATCGATATGCTGGGCGAATCCAAGGTGACTTCGGCGCTGTATTACGACGATACGATGGGCGACGTGTCGCTCGCGACCAACTCCATCGGACAGACGTTTAAGATCACGCCCATCCAAATGATCACCGCTATTTCGGCGGTGGCCAACGGCGGCGATTTGATGACGCCTTACGTGGTGGCGGAACAGTTGGACAGCGCGGGCAACGTAGTGAAAGTTACCACCCCCACCGTGCGCCGTCAGGTGGTGTCGGAAGACACCGCCAACCGTGTAAGCGCCATGCTTGCGGCCGCAGTCAACGGCGGCGGTTCGCGTAACGCCTACGTTGCAGGATACCGTGTGGCGGGCAAAACGGGTACGTCGGATAAAACGGAAAATCCCCAAGATCGCAACGTGTGGGCGTCCTTTGCCGGGTTTGCGCCCGCCGACGATCCGCAAGTGGCCATTTTGGTGGTGTTGGATGAACCGCAGACCTACATCCGTTACGGCGGCACCATTTCCGCCCCTGTGGCGCAGAAGATTTTGGCGGATACCTTGCCGTATCTCGGCATCGAGCCGATATACACCGCGGAAGAACTGGCCAATATGAACAGCGCTACCCCCAACGTGATGGGCAAGGAGATCAACACCGCGACATCGCTGATTCGCAGTCAGGGGTTGGAATACTACATTGTGGGCGATGGCAACACGGTGTTGCGCCAAGTGCCGGAAGGCGGCGCTACCATTCCGAAAGGCGGTCAAGTGGTGCTGTATACCGATACCACCGAAGCTGATCGCACCTCCGTGGTGCCGAATTTCAAGGACATGACGCTTTCGCAGGTGAATAAGGCGGCGACCGATGCGGGTATCAACATCCTTATCAAAGGGCTTGTTACCGGTGCTACGGGTGATCCGCGCGTGTCCACCCAAAGCTTGGCACCCGAAACCGTGGTAGCGCGCGGTGCGGTGGTTACCGTGAACTTCATTTATGCCGACGCGATCGAATAAAGATATTGTAAGGGAAGGATCACTATGATGCTGTTGTCGCAGTTGTTGGGCGGTGTGTTGCCCATCGAAGACCGTGAGATCGCGGGGATCACCTGCGATTCCCGCCGTGTGGAAAGCGGCTTTGCGTTTGTGTGCATCAGCGGCACGGCGCAGGATGGGCATGTGTATGCCGCCGACGCGTTGGAAAAGGGCGCGGCCGTGGTTATCACACAGGTGCCGCAGGGGCTTTCCCGCGAAGTGACGGTTCCTTCCACCCGCAAAACGTGGGCACAGATGTGCGCCCGTTGGTTTGGTGATCCCGCGCAACACCTGCATCTTATCGGTGTGACCGGAACCAACGGCAAAACCACCGTTACATGGCTGTTAAAGGCGGCACTCACCGCGTGCGGACACAAGGTGGGATTGCTTGGCACCATTCAGAATATGATCGGTGACCGTGTGCTGCCTTCGGGACACACCACCCCCGATCCTTACGAACTGCAAAGTATGCTGGCGCTGATGGTGGCGGAAGGGTGCACGTATGCGGTGATGGAAGTGTCCTCCCATGCGTTGTGTCAGGACCGTGTGGAAGGCTGTGTGTTTGATGCGGCCATCTTCACCAATCTTACGCAGGATCATTTGGATTATCACGGCACGATGGAAGCCTATATGCGGGCCAAAAAGCGTCTGTTTTCGCAAGCGCGGTTGGCGGTTGTGAACGTGGACGACGCATGGGCGGCGGCCATGAGCGAAGGGGTTTCGATCCCGCTGTATACCTTCTCGGCCAAGGGCGAGGCGGATTTTGCCGCAAAAGAGATCGCGGCGCGCCCCGACGGGGTGGATTTCCTGTTGCAAACGGCAACGGATACGGCGCGGGTGAGTTTTGCCATTCCCGGAATGTTTTCGGTATATAACGCGTTGGCTACGGCGGCGTGTTTGCTGTCGCTCGGATTTCCGCTTGCCACCGTGACACAGGCGCTTGAAAAAGCACGCGGTGTGAAAGGCCGTGCCGAAATCGTGCCCGGCCCGAAAGGCGTGACGGTGGTGATCGATTACGCGCACACCCCCGACGGGTTGGAAAACATCTGCCGCACCTTAAAGGAGTGCTGTGCGGGGGATCTTATCACCGTGTTCGGTTGCGGCGGCGACCGCGACCGCACCAAACGTCCCAAGATGGGGCGCATTGCGGCCGCGTGTTCCGATCGCTTGGTAGTGACGTCGGATAACCCGCGTTCGGAAGATCCGATGGCCATTATTGAAGAGATCTTGGTGGGTGTGCGGGAACAAAACACCCCGTACATTGTGGAAGAAAACCGCGCCCGTGCCATTCATGCGGCACTTTCGGCGGCGCGTCCCGGCGACACGGTGTTGCTTGCGGGCAAAGGACACGAAACCTACCAGATCTTGGCCGATGGCGTGATCCATTTGGACGAACGCGAGATCGTTGCGGAAGCGTTACTGTGAGGAGAGTGTAAACAATGGATATACGGCAGATCGGCTGTTTTGTGATTACGGCGTTGATCGCCTTTGCGGTGAGTGCACTTGCGGGGCGTTGGATCATTCCGTGGTTACATAAACTGCATTTCGGACAGACCATTCGGGAGATCGGCCCTTCTTGGCACAAGAAAAAGCAAGGCACTCCCACCATGGGCGGCATGCTGTTTTTGCTTGGCATGACGGTGGCGTTGCTTGTGGCGGTGCCGGTGTGGTGTTTCATTGCGCCGCAGGGATCGGCGCTTTCCGTCTTCCGCACCAACAACACCATTACGCGGTTTGCGGCAGGGGTGCTGTTGATCTTCGGGTGCGGTGCCATCGGATTTGCGGATGACTTTATCAAGGTGGTCAAAAAGCGCAATCTGGGCCTCACCGAACGGCAAAAATTGGTGCTGCAACTCGTGGTGGCGGTAAGTTACATAGCGTCGCTGTATTTGGCGGGCGGCAGCCGCATTCACATCCCCTTCGTGGGTGAAAAAGATTTGGGATTGTGGTTCTTCCCGTTGGGCATTTTCATTATTGTGGGCGCTACCAACGCGGTGAATATCACCGATGGGGTAGACGGTTTGTGCGGCAGTATCACCGTGATCGCGTTGGTGCCGCTGCTGGTGCTGTCGGGCTATTACGGCGCGATGGGACAGGGCATGATCGCGGCGGCGTTGATCGGCGGTATTTTGGGATTCCTCGTGTGGAATTTGCACCCCGCCCGCGTGTTTATGGGCGATTTCGGTTCGCTGGCGCTGGGCGGTGCGCTGTGTGCGGTAGCGTTCGGTATCGGGCAACCGCTGTTGCTCATTCCCGTGGGTATCGTGTACATTTGTGAGACCTTGTCGGTGATCTTGCAGGTGTCGTATTTTAAGTTGACGCACGGCAAGCGCCTGTTTAAAATGAGCCCCATTCACCATCATTTTGAGATGTGCGGATGGAAAGAAAACACCATTGTGGCGGTGTTTTCCGCCGTGACATTGCTGGGCGGCATTGCGGCCTTGCTTTTGTCGTGGTATGCATAATTGATCGTATTATTGCACACGCTTTTCAGGAGGTGATCGCAGATGGCAACGCCCGAAAAAGCCGTCCCTTCGGCGGCGGCACGCCCGAAAAAGAAGAGGAAATACGGCCTTTTGGCGGTGGGCGGATTTGATATGCCCTTTTTGATCGTTTTGCTGTTGATTTTGTCCATCGGGCTGATCTGTATGTTTTCCGCCAGTTTCGTGTATGCGTACTATAACGACGGTGACAGTTATTTCTACATTAAAAAGCAGATGATCTTTGCGCTTATCGGCGTGGTGGCGATGTTGCTTTGCTCCTGTGTGGATTACCATTGGTGGCACAAAGCGGCACTCCCGTTGATGGGCATTGCCTTTGCTTTGCTGATCATCGTGTTGTTGCTGCCTTCCGCCAGCGGTATACGGCGATGGATCCGTATTCCGGGTATCGGCCAGTTTCAGCCGTCCGAGGTGGCAAAATTTGCGATGATCGTGCTGTTTTCACACATGATTGCGCTGAATCAAAAGAAAATGAAGACCTTTACGGTCGGCTTTTTGCTGTTCCTCGGCATTTTGCTCGCGATATGCGGTCTGGTTATGATCGAACCGCACCTGTCCGGTACCATTCTGCTTGCGGGCATCGGATTGGTCATGATGTTCGTGGGCGGCACCCGCATACGGTATTTGGTGGGGTTGATCCTCATCGGCATTGTCGCGGTGTATCTGATGGTGTTCGTCGTGGGGTATGAGCGTGAACGCGTGGACGTGTGGCTTGCCCCCTTTGAAAGTTACGCCGGCCCTATGCGCGACCAGGCGTGGCAGACGGTACAATCGCTGTATGCCATCGGTTCGGGCGGCCTTTTGGGGCAGGGACTCGGCAACTCGCGGCAAAAACACCTCTTTTTGCCCGAACCGCAAAACGACTTCGTGTTTGCGGTGGTGTGCGAAGAATTGGGGTTTGTGGGCGCTGTTATCATCATTTTGCTGTTTGCCGTGCTGTTGTGGCGCGGATTTGCCATTGCCATGAAGGCAAGAGATAAATTCGGATTTATGCTGGCTATCGGCCTCACCGCGCAGATCGGTCTGCAGGTGGCGCTGAATTTGGCGGTGGTATCCAACCTATTCCCGAACACCGGCATCAGCCTGCCTTTCTTCAGTTACGGCGGCACGTCGCTGGTTATGTTGCTTTCGCAGATGGGCATCATTCTGTCGGTTTCCCGCGGACAAAATCGGTTGCATCAAGATTTGATCGAGGAGTAATCACTATGCGTGTGCTTATGACGGGCGGCGGTACAGGCGGACACATCAATCCCGCTTTGGCGATCGCCGCGTTGATTCGCGGGCGGTATCCCGACACGGAGTTTTTGTTTGTGGGTGCGCGCGGGCGTATGGAAGAACGCTTGGTTCCTGCGGCGGGATACACCTTAAAAACGGTGGATGTGCGCGGTTTTCAGCGAAAACTGACCTTGAAAAACGTGGGGCGCAACATCGCCGCGGCGTGGTGTGCCGTAACGGCAACGTCCGCTTGCAATCGAATACTGAAAGAGTTTCAACCCGACATTGCCATCGGCACGGGCGGGTACGTCAGCGGCCCGATCTTGCGGGCGGCGGCGCGCATGGGCGTTCCCGTGGCGGTGCACGAATCCAATGCGTTTCCCGGCATGACGGTGAAAATGCTTGCGAAATACGCCGATGTCATTATGCTGTGCGACGAAGCGGCGCGTAAGTATTTGCCTGCCGAAGCGAAGGTCACGGTGACGGGGAACCCCATTCATCAAGGGTTTCAGTCGATGGACCGTGCCGCCGCGCGGAAGGATTTGGGGTTGGATGAACGTCCGCTTGTGCTGTCGGTCGGCGGCAGTTTGGGAGCGCGGCGCATCAACGAAACGATGACGGAAGTGCTGGCACGCAGTCACAAAGAGGGTGCGCTTCAGCACATTCACGCAACGGGCAAGCAGGGATATGAACAAACGGCAACCGCCCTTACAGCGGCGGGTGTGCCGTTGCACGCCGACGGTATTTGGGTGCGGGATTACATAGACGATATGCCGCGGTGTATGGCGGCGGCAGACGTGGTGGTGTCCCGTTGCGGGGCAATGACGCTCACCGAGCTGCCCGCGGCGGGCAAACCTTCGGTGCTGATCCCCTCGCCTTATGTGGCGGAAAATCACCAGTATCACAACGCAATGGCGTTGGTAAACAAAGGTGCGGCGCTGTGTATCGAGGAGAAAGATCTTACCGCCGACACGCTGTGGGATGCGTTGCAGACGGTGCTTTCCAACCCCGAGAAACAGCGCGAAATGGCCGAAAATGCGGCACGCGCTGCAATTCGCGACGTGGACGACCGCATTTTGGCGGTAATTGAAACTTTGATAAAGAAATAACACCGCATTCTCCTGCGGCATAGGATGAAACGAAGGCGTTTGGCGCTTTGAGTTTCTGGCTTTTGCCGAAGGAGTGCGGTATATGGATCAGTTGAGGATCGAAGGCGGGCGGCGGCTGAACGGCACCGTCACGGTGCACGGGGCAAAAAACAGCGCGTTGCCGCTGTTAGCCGCCACGTTACTTACAAAAACGGAATGTGTGTTGCACAACTGTCCCAAACTGTCGGATGTCGATGTGGCCATGCGCATTTTACGGCATCTCGGCTGTGAAGTGAAACGGGAAGGGGACGCCGTGCGTGTGGATGCCGCCACGGTGTGCCGCGGAGATATTCCCGAATCGCTCATGCGGGAGATGCGCTCTTCCATCGTGTTTTTGGGCGCGATCTTGGCGCGGACGGGCACAGCGACACTTTCCTTTCCCGGCGGGTGCGAACTGGGGCCGCGCCCGATCGATCTGCATCTGGGAGCGCTTCGGCGCATGGGTGCGGTGATCGAAGAGGAGTTCGGCCAGTTGCGTTGCCGCACGCCGAAAGGATTGCACGGGGCGGCGGTGACGTTGCCGTTTCCCAGCGTGGGTGCCACCGAAAACGTGTTGATCGCGGCGGCAACCGCCCGCGGAACCACCGTGTTGCGCAATGCCGCGCGGGAACCCGAAATTTGCGATTTGTGTGCATTCTTGAATCGGTGCGGTGCGAAAATACACGGCGCCGGGGAAGGCACCATAACGGTGGAGGGCGTTTCGGCTCTGCACGGGTGTGATCATCGTGTGATTCCCGATCGCATCGAGGCGGCCACTTATATGGCGGCGGCCGCTGCTACGGGCGGCACGCTGATTCTGCAGAACATAGAAAGCGAACATATTATGCCCATTATTCCCGCGTTTGAAGAAGCGGGTTGCCGTCCCCGCCTGTGGGGGGAAGCGCTGTTGCTTTCGGCACCGCCGCGCCTGCGGCGGGTACGCACGGTGCGCACCATGCCGTATCCCGGGTTTCCCACCGATGCGGCGGCACCTTTGCTTGCCATGTGTTGTGTGGCCGAGGGTACGAGCGTGTTTGTGGAAACCATTTTTGAAAGCCGTTACAAATACGCGGGTGAATTGCGACGTATGGGGGCTTGTATCAAAGTGGAAGATCGCGTGGCGGTGGCGGAAGGCCGCCCCACGTTGTTCGGGACGGGCGTTGCCTGCACCGATTTGCGCGGCGGGGCGGCGTTGGTGGTGGCGGCGCTGGCGGCACAAGGAACCACGGTTATTAGTGAATTGCACCACTTGGACAGAGGATATGAAAATTTGGCGTCGTCCATAGCGGCGATCGGCGGGAATATCAAACGGACGGAGGCGGAACATGGCGCAGCAGACAAAAACAAAAGTGAAAAAGAAGCGGCGCATCAGCCGCTTTTACACGATGTGGTTGTTGCTCGGGATGATCGTGCTGCTGATCGTGGCCAATCTGGTGGCCGATGCGGCGTTGAAGAACGGCCCCGAAAAGAAAGGCGATAAGGAATCGCTGTTCGGTGTGAAGGAGATTACCGTGGCGGGAGATACCCGCTATCTTACCGAAGCAATCATTCAGCAAAGCGGCCTGGCAGTGGGGCAGAGCGTGTGGTCGGTCAACCGCGTAGAGGCGGCAGAAAAGGTGGTGGCAGCGTTCCCGTACATCAAGGAAGCCACCGTGACCAAAACCTCGTTCAGCACGTTTGAGATCCGCGTGGTAGAAACCGATGCCATCGGCGTGATGTACGGTTTCGGGCAATGGCTGGCGGTGGGCGAAAACGGCCGCCTGCTGGAAGCGTTTGCGGTGGAATCCGATCGACCGCCGCGCCAGTTATACTTAAAAGGTGCCCAGGCGCTCAGCAATGTGGTGGGCGAAGTGGCATTGGATGAACGTTCGCTTGCCATCGTTAACGAATTGTTGGCGGCGTTTCAGGAATACGGCTTGTTCGGTGTGGGGGAGATTGACCTTACCAACAAGAGTGATCTGCGCCTGCTTTGGAACAACCGTATCACGGTGAAACTCGGCAACGATTCCAATCTCACCCACGAGATCGGAGTGGTGATGTCCGCGTTGCCGGGTATTGAAAAACAGTACGGCGAAGACGCGGCGGGGCAGTTGGATGTCAGCTCGTTTTCGGAAGGCGGAACCATGGCGGTGTTCACACCGCAGGATTTGATGACCGTCACGACCACCACGACCACGTCGGAAGACCAAACGGATACAGAAGAATAAACGGGAAAACAACGGGAGGTTCGCCTGTATGGCAGACCTCCCGTGTTTTATGAAAAAAAGTTTATAAATTTCCCAAAAAAAGCGGAAATACCAGTTGAATTTATCGTTTACCTATGGTAGAATGGTACTAGTGTAATTGTAAAATTCTTCGGATTTTAATATTGTATGCAGGAGGAAAAAGCAATGGTTTTTCGGTTGGATGACGAATTTATGGATGGTATTCAAATAAAAGTGGTCGGCGTCGGCGGCGGCGGCGGTAACGCGGTGGATCGCATGGTGCGTTCCGGTGTGGCAGGCGTGGAGTTTGTGGCGGTCAACACCGATCGCCAGGCGCTCAACCGTTCGCAGGCCACGATGAAGATCCAGATCGGTGAAAAACTCACCCACGGCTGGGGCGCAGGCGCGAACCCTGAAAAAGGTCAGCGCGCGGCGGAAGAAAGCCATGACGAGATCGTGAACGCCCTGAAGGGTACGGACATGGTCTTTATCACCGCCGGTATGGGTCGGCACCGGTACGGGTGCGGCTCCCGTGGTGGCGGAAATTGCGCGGGATATGGGTATCCTCACGGTGGGTATTGTGACCAAACCCTTCCTGTTTGGAGGCCGCAAGCGCATGGAACAAGTGGGTTCGTAGCCATGTCGTTCTGTGGGCCAAGGAGTT
>JAZSHJ010000094.1:0-7589 GCA_045533175.1 Acutalibacteraceae bacterium | reverse complement strand
GGTTATATGACTTCCTCGGTTGTTCCAAAATCATCATCACCAGCGGATACCGTTCACCCTCCTATGACAAGAAGGTGGGCGGGAGTGGCAAAGGTTACCACACCTCGGGACAAGCGGCGGATATCAACTGCTGGCGCGGCAACGGGCGCATTTACGGAAGCGACATCTGTTGTGCCTTGCAGGAGTTGGGTTGGCATCACGGCATCGGGTGGATCGCGGGATGTGCGGTACATATCGATACCCGCACGGCACGGTACTGGTTTGACGAGCAAAACGGCAATCGTTCCATCGGGGAGGATTGGTACACCTATATGGAATCAAAAGGTCACCGCGTGCCCCGTTTTTTGAAAGGGGATGTGAATGGTGACGGCAAAGTGGATTCCACCGATGCGCGCCTTGTGCTGCAAGCGGCGGTGGGGAAGGTGACGCTTACTGAAAAGCAAAAAGCCGCCGCCGACGTGAACGGCGACGGTGCGGCGGATTCCACCGATGCGCGGGAGATATTACAAGCGGCGGTGGGAAAGTAAGGCGAAGCCCGCGATGCGGTACACTTGACTTTACTTTCTTCGTAAGATATAATAAACGGAGAAACGCGATGGGAAAGGCTGTGAAGGTGTGGCTGTCGAAATTAGTGTGATCGTTCCCGTATATAACGTGGAAAAATATCTGCGCGAGTGCATTGACAGCGTGATTGCACAGTCGTTCACCGATTGGGAACTGATTTTGGTGGATGATGGATCGCCCGATCAATGCGGGGCCATTTGCGATGAATATGCCGCACGGGATGCCCGTGTTCGTGTGATCCACAAGGAAAACGGCGGTGTGGGACGTGCTCGAAACACGGGATTGCTTGCCGCCGAAGGAAAATACGTGACCTTTATCGACAGCGACGATTGGATCGAACAGAATATGCTTCGCGATTTGCACAACAGCATTACCGAGGCGAATGCGGACTGTGCGGTGTGCGGGTTGCATTATGTTTTTGAGGACGGGCGAGAGGATCAAATCTATCGTCCGCGGCAGGGTGCATTTGATACGCAGAATGAGTTTGACGCGTGGTATGACTGTTTTGAGCAAAACTTCCTTTTTTCGGCACAGGTGGCGAAACTGTATCGCAAAGAACGGTTAATGCAAGGCAAGGTCTTGCAGGAAGAGCAGTTTTCTATTTTGGAGGACGGCATGTTTGTGACCGATGCATTGTTGCAATGCCGTCGGGTTAGTTGCTGCGATACCGCGCCGTATATGTACCGACAGACGATGAATATGTCGCTGATCAAAAAGTACAACGCCAATGCGGCAGAGGCACTTTTGCGGTATTGGGAGAAGATGCAACCGTTTACCGCGTGGTTGAACGCGGAAAACCGAGTGGCGTTGTGTCGGAAATTCCAAGCGTATTACGTGCAGTTTTTGCTTCAAATTTACACACGTTCCGTCCTTTCGCGCAGAGAGAGGTATCGTGAATTGCGTAAGTTTGATGCCGAACGATTTGCCTTTTTAAACGGCGGTGTGTGTAAAAACCGTAAAAGTCGGCTTATCGTTACGCTTATGCGCGCACGGGCGTTGCCGTTGGTGCATGGGATGCTTACGATAAAACACGCGTAAGATCGGACGGAAAGGAGAGGGCAAAATGGCCAAAACGGTGTATTTGGGAAACTATGATACGGACGGGACACGAAGTGCCTCTCCGGCAGGCGTGACCATGATGAAGTATCTGTTGTCCGCTTTGTCTGCAATCGGCGGGCGTGTCACCATGATCTCTCCCTCTTTCCGAAAGGACGGGGCAGCTGCCCCGCGTGAATGCCGCCGCGAGGAAGGATATGATCTTATATTCCCCGCCTCGCTTGCAAAAAGCCGTAATCCGTTGATGCGATTGCGGCGGCAATGGCATCACCGCCGCGCGTTGCAGCGGGAACTGGAAGAGCAGGTGCAAAACGGCGACACCTTGGTTGTGTATCACTCGCTTTTGTTGATGCGGGCAATAAAACGACTGCGCCGCCGGCGTGATTTTCGCTTGATTTTGCAGGTGTGCGAGATCTATTCCGATGTGAACGGCGATGCGGCGCGGCGTGCGCAGGAAATTGCGTTTATTCAAACGGCGGATGCGTACGTGTTCATGACCGAACTGATGGAACAGCAACTCAACACCGCCCACAAACCGTATGCGGTGTGCCTTGGCACGTACGAAACGGGCGAAGGGGTAAAGGATACGTTCGGCGACGGCAAGATACATTGCGTGTATGCAGGCACGTTTGATCCGCGCAAAGGCGGGGCGACGGCCGCGATTGCCGCGGCGGCATTTTTACCCACCGCGTATCACATGCACATTTTGGGATTCGGTACACCGCAGGAGACGGCCGAAATCGAAGCACAGGCGGCGACGTTTGCTCTTGCGGGCGGTTGCACCGTCAGCTACGACGGTTGTTTGCACGGAGAGGAATACACCCGATTTGTGCAAAAGTGCGATATCGGACTCAGCACGCAGAATCCCGACGGGGCCTATAATGCAACATCCTTTCCGTCTAAGATATTGGCTTATATGGCAAGCGGGTTGCGGGTGGTCAGCGTCCGCATCCCCGCGGTGGAAACCTCGGCGGTGGGGGAGAATGTAACGTTTTATGACGAACAGTCGCCGAAGGCTATCGCCGAAGCTATCTTGCGGGTGGATGCAACGGATGGGTACGACGGGCAAGCCTTGTTGCATGCGTTGGATGCGCAGTTTAAACATTCCCTTCAAGAATTACTGTAAAAAAACAAGGGATGCCCCGCTGGCATCCCGTGTTTTTTATGTACCCAGTTCCGACAGATCCCCAAACCGATATCCCATCTCTTCATAGCGTGTGAGCAGTTCATCCAACACGGCGGCGTTGGTGGCGGAGGTGCTGTGAAGCAGCACGATCGCTCCGTTGTGAATGCGGGGAATGAGTTTTTTGAACGCCTCCTCCTTGGTGGGTTGATCGTCCTTGTACCAATCCACGTACGCTAGACTCCAAAACACGGTGGTGTAACCGAGCTCGTTGGCAAACTGCAGGTTTTGTTCGCTGTACTTTCCTTGCGGCGGGCGGTAGAGTTTCGGCATTTCCTGTCCCGTGATCTCGTAAAATTTCTTTTCGGTGGCCGCCAGTTCCGCTTGAAACGCATCTTTTGAGGCGATGGCGGACATATCGGGATGGTGATAGGTGTGGTTGGCCACCGTGTGGCCTTCCGCGATCATGCGGCGCACAAGATCGGGTGCGGTTTCCAGATAGTTTCCCACCAAAAAGAAGGCGGCGGGAGCGTTGTGCTTTTTAAGCGCATCCAGAATGGCGGGCGTGTGCCCGTTTTCAAATCCCGCATCAAAGGTGAGATAGATCACCTTTTCGTCCTCACCCAAATAATAGGCGTTGTATTTTTGCAAATGCTCGGTTGTGGCGTTTCCTGTGGGAGGCCGCCCGTCTGCCTGAAAGGAAAGCCCCCAGTTTGTCACTTTGCCGTCCGTTTCCCGTGCGGCAGACATGGCCGCAACGGGGGCCACGACCAGAAGTACCGCACACACAAGGGCGACGATCAGGTGCCGTCGCCGCAAAACCACTATCATAAAAACCCCTCCCGTTCATGTGTATGAACGGGAGGGGTTTCGTTATACCGATTTATTCGCCGTAACCCATCGGATTTTCGGATTGCCATTTCCACGAATCGCGGCACATATCGTCGATATCGCGGGTGGCTTCCCAACCCAGCAAGTCGCGCGCTTTGTCGGTCGCGGCATAGCATTCCGCCAAGTCACCCGCGCGGCGGGGCGCAATGATGTACGGCAGGTCGCGCCCATACACTTTTTCAAACGCATGTACCAATTCGAGCACGCTGGTGCCGCGCCCCGTGCCCAGGTTGATCGCTTCGGCACCCGTGTGACGGCGGGCGTATTCCACCGCTTTCACGTGACCGAGTGCAAGATCCACCACGTGGATGTAGTCGCGAATACCCGTGCCGTCGGGGGTGGGGTAATCATCGCCGTATATCGACAACTTTTCACGGCGTCCTACCGCCACTTGCAACACGTAGGGCATTAAGTTGTTCGGGATGCCGTTGGGATCTTCCCCGATGCGGCCGCTTTCGTGAGAACCGATGGGGTTGAAGTAACGAAGCAATACCGCACTCCATTCGGGATCGGAGGTGCACAGATCGCGCAGGATCTCCTCTACCATATATTTCGTGCGACCGTAGGGGTTGGTAACGTCGCCCACCGGCATATCCTCGGTGTACGGTACGGGGTTGCGCCCGTACACGGTGGCGGACGAACTGAACACGATGCGTTTCACGCCGTATTTGTTCATCACACGGCACAAGGTGACGGTGCCGCCCACGTTGTTGTCGAAATACAACAACGGCTTTTCCACCGATTCGCCCACCGCTTTGAGTCCCGCAAAGTGAATGACGGTGTCGATGGTGTTTTCCTCAAAGACACGACAAAGGGCCGCTTCGTCGCGGATGTCCGCTTCATAGAATTTGATTTTCGTTTGGCACAGTTCCTCCACGCGATGCAGAGGTTCGGGCTTGGAATTGTAAAAATTGTCCAGCACAACGATATCCTGCCCTGCTTTGAGCAGTTCCAAACACGTGTGACTGCCGATGTATCCACAACCGCCGGTAATCAGAATCGACATAGAAAAACCTCCCCAAAAATTGCTGTGTTCAGTATACCGCACTTTTTAGGGGCTGTCAATTACTTTTTACTTGCCTTTGACGAGAAAAAGGGGTATACTGTATGCAGAACGCATGTGAGGGGGAACACCATGGCTGACCGTACGATACTGCACGCCGATTGCAACGGCTTTTTTGCATCGGTGGAATGTGTGCGCAACCCCAACTTGCGGCGTGTACCCATGGCGGTGTGCGGCGATCCCGAACAGCGCCACGGCATCATTTTGGCGAAAAATGAACTGGCGAAAGCCTATGGTATCACCACGGCGGAAACGGTGTGGCAAGCACAAAAGAAATGTCCCGAACTGGTGTTGGTGCCGCCGCATCACGACGAATACGAGGAATATTCCCACCGCGTGAATGCCATTTATGCCCGCTTCACCGATATGGTGGAACCCTTCGGTATCGACGAATCGTGGTTGGACGTGACGGGCAGTCGTCTGCTGTTCGGTGACGGTGCGGCGATCGCCGACCGCTTGCGCCAAACCGTGCGGGAGGAAACGGGGCTTACCATCTCGGTAGGGGTGTCCTTCAACAAGGTGTTCGCGAAACTCGGCAGCGATTATAAAAAACCCGATGCCACCACCGTGTTCGGCCGTGACGCGGTGGAAGAGAAGATCTATCCGCTTCCCGTGACCTCGCTTTTGTATGTGGGGCGTGCGGCGGCCAAAACGTTGGAAGGGATGTATATCCGCACCATCGGAGAACTGGCGCGTGCCGATCGTGCGTTTGTGGCCGCCCGTCTTGGCAAAATGGGGGAGATGATCCACGATTATGCCTGCGGGTTGGACGACAGTCCCGTGGCGCGGTACGGCGAACGGCGGGAAGTGAAATCGGTGGGCAACGGCATCACCTTCCCGCGCGACCTTGTGGGCTATGACGAGATCCACACGGGGGTGGTGTTGCTGGCGGATACGGTGGCGGCACGCTTGCGGCAAAGCGGGCGATATGCCACGGTGGTGCAGGTGACGCTGAAATCTCCCGCGCTTGTGAGTGTGCAACGGCAGACGGGAGTGCGTGCCACCGACTTGGCCCGGGATATCACCGCGGCGGCGATGCATCTGATCCGCACTCATTGGGGCGAAACCGCACCGCTTCGCATGCTCACGATCACGGCCGCTTCCCTCACCGACGAACGGCAAAGCGAGCAACTTTCGCTGTTCGAGGAAGAGCCGGACGATTACGAGCGCCAAAGCCGCCTTGCGGGGGCTATGGACAGTATTCGCGACCGCTTCGGCACGGATGCCATCGGCCCTGCCGCCACCATGCACAACGAATGGGAAAAGCATTGAAATACCGCAATTTTTGGCATTGACTTGCCAAGGAGAAGTCGCTATACTGTAAATAAAGTAAGGAAAACGAGGTGCTTATTATGCGTTTTGGTGTGTGTGGGCGATGTTAACCGCTTCACGATTATCAAAGAAGCGGGATACGACTATATCGAATTTCCGTTGGTCGAACTTGTGAAGATGAGCGACGAGGCCTTTGCGGCGTTTAAAGCGAAGGTAGAAGAGATCGGCCTGCCGATCGAAAGCTACAACGGCTTCTTCCCGCCCGAGTTGAAGATCGTGGGGGATCAGATCGATTATGACGCGATCGGTGTCTATGCCGAAAAGGGTTTGTCCCGTGCGGCGCAACTCGGCGGCAAGGTCGCGGTCATCGGCAGCGGTGGGGCCCGCCGTATTCCCGAAGGGGAGAATTATGAGCTGAACTTTGCACGTTTTGCCAAAACGCTTGCCGTGTGCGGCGAGGTGGCATCGCGTTACGGTATGTATGTGACGGTCGAACCACTCAATGCGAAGGAGACCAACCTCATCAATTCGGTGGAGGAAGGGTTGCGCGTTTGTGAAATGGCAAACCATCCCAACGTGAAATGCTTGGTGGATTTCTATCACGTGTTTATGAGTGGGGAAACGCTGGATGCGGTGCGCGGTGCGAAAGAGATGCTCGGCCACGTCCATTTGGCTCGGGCGAACGAGGATCGCGCCGTGCCGCATGCCGAAGACATCCCGCAATGCGAAGCGTGGGCGGCGGCACTCAAAGAGTGCGGCTACGATGCCCGCATCAGCTTGGAAGGCAATTTCTTGCCCTCCTTCGAGGAAGCGGTCGTCCGTTGCCGCGATATCTTAAACGTGTTTGCATAATTGCATAATCCGGTAAAAAACACACGGCAGGTCATGCGACCTGCCGTGTGTTTTTGTCCAATGTAGGGGCGGCTGTCAGCCACCGTGGGAGGGTGTATCTTACAACAATACGAACCCCATCTTTTTCTTCAACTTCTGCACCGTGCGGTTGGCCACGTACTGTGCGTGTTCCGCCCCCGCTTTCATCAGCGCTTCCAGTTGCGCGCGATCCTTCATGTACATCGCGAAGTTCTCCTGAATGGGCGCGAGCATATCCGCCACCGCTTCGCCCACCGCGAGTTTGAAATCGCCGTAGCCGCGGCCTTGGAACTCCTGCTCGATCGCGGCAAAATCTTTGCCCGTCGCGGCGGAGTAGATCTCCATCAAGTTGTTGATGCCGTCTTTGCCTTCGGCGTAATGCACCGAAGCTTCGCTGTCGGTCACCGCGCGCTTAAACTTACGGATCACGGTGTCGCGATCGTCCAGAAGCGAGATGTAGGAGTTTTGGTTTTCATCCGATTTCGACATCTTTTGGGTGGGTGCTTGCAGAGAACGCACGCGGGCACACGCCTTCATAATGTAGGGTTCGGGCACGGTGAACACGTTGCCGTATACCCCGTTCACACGGGTGGCGATATCGCGGGTGAGTTCGCAATGCTGTTTTTGATCCGCACCCACCGGCACATATTCCGGCTGATACAGCAAAATGTCTGCTGCCATCAAGGTGGGATAGGCAAACAAGCCGAGGTTGATGTTGTCCGCGTGCTTTTGGGATTTGTCCTTAAACTG
>JAZSHJ010000013.1:0-4728 GCA_045533175.1 Acutalibacteraceae bacterium | reverse complement strand
CAGTTTAAGTTGTATATCAACGATCAATGTTTAATGTAAATCAAAAAACATGCTGTTTAAAACAGCAGGTTTTTTCTTGTCTTCAACAATCCCACGGCCGCACAAACGGCAAACGCCAAGACATTTACCGCCACCACCGTGGCTCCGGTGGGGAGTTCATAAACAAAGGAAAGTACTGTTCCAAAAAGGAAACACGCCACCGAAATTCCTGCCGCCGTCACCACCGTTTGGCGGAAGGTGCGGCATACCCGCATGGCCGAAAGTGCGGGGAAAATGAGCAAAGATGAGATGAGCAACGCACCCATCAAGCGCATTCCCAGCACCACCGTAACGGCGGTGAGCAGGGCGATCAACAGGTTGTAGGTCCCTGCGCGCGTGCCGGTTGCGCGGGCGAAGGTTTCATCAAACGTCACCGCAAATAAGCGGTTGAAGAACACGAGATACAACGCCAGCACCACCACCGACAACCCAATGCCGAGCCATGTGTCGCTGCGGCTGAGCGAGAGGATGCTGCCGAACATATAGTTGTTCACGTCGGTGTTCATGCCGCCCGAGAGTGACACCACCAACACACCCAGCGCCAGCGATCCCGAAGAGATGAGCGCAATGGCGGCATCCCCTTTGATACGGGCGTTGTTGCTTAACCGAAGTAACAGCACGGCCGCCAACGATACCACGGGAATGCACAATGCCAGCGGGGCGGTACCCAACGCCGCCGCCACAGCCAACGCGCCGAATCCCACATGGGAAAGACCGTCGCCGATCATGGAATACCGTTTGAGTACCAAGCTGACACCGAGCAGGGCGGCGCACAGCGAAACCAATACGCCCACCGTGACGGCGCGCACCATGAAGGGGTAGGAGAACATTTGAAGGATCGTGTCAAACATCGCTCACACCTCCCAAAAAACGGCGCCCCAACGCACTTTCGAGATATTCGTCCCGCGTGCCGAAAAACAGCGGCTTTTGGTGCAGATGCAACACGTGCGACGCGTGTTCCCGCACGGCGGTGGGATCGTGCGACACCATAATGATGCTCACCCCGTGATCGCGGTTCAGGTGATGGATCACCTTATACAGTTCCGCTGTGACCAACGGATCCAACCCCGCGGCAGGCTCGTCCAACAACAGCATGGATTCGGTGGCGCACAGCGCCCGCGCCAACAACACGCGTTGCCGTTGTCCGCCCGACAGATCGCTGAAACGGCGGTGACGAAGCGGCAGAATATCCAAAAGTTCCATGCTGTGGCGTGCTTCCGCTTTGTGGGAACGGCTGTAAAAGGCGTGCGTTCCCAAACGGTTCAAGCACCCCGACAGCACCACTTCGTAGACGCTGGCGGGAAAATCTTGCTGGTGTTCGGCCTGTTGCGGCAGATATCCTACGGTGCGCGGGAGCAATCCTTCGCCGTAAGTCACTTCGCCCGCCATCGGTGCTTTTAACCGAAGCAGACCTTTAATTAACGTGCTTTTGCCGCTGCCGTTTTCGCCCACGATGCAAAGGTAATCTCCTGCATTCAGAGCAAAATTCACATCTTGCAACACCGTTTTGCCGTCGTACCCGAAGGCGGCGTCGCGGCAGGTAATCAAACTCATGTATACAACGCCTCCTTCAATACGGCAAGATTGGCGGTCATCAACGAAAGGTAGGTTTTGCCGCCTTCCATTTCTGCTTTTGTGAGGTTGTGGCAGGAATGGAACAGGCGCTTCTCGGCACCCGTGGCTTCACACAGGGTGTCTGCCAATTTTTGGTTGGAAAATTCAATATACAGCACCACGGGAATATTCTCGTTCTTCACGCGGTCGGTCAGCGCCGCCACGGCGGCCGCCGAAGGCTCGGCGCTGTGATCGCATCCTTCATACGCCGATTCGCAGGAAAGACCGTAGGAATCTGCAAAATGGCGGAAGGGAAACCGATCGCCGAACACCAGCGTTTTGCGCGGTGCGGCGCTCACGGTTTGGGCAAACTGTGCGTCCAGCGCTTCCAGTTTGTTGCAATACTCTTTTGCTGCCGCACGGAGTGTGTCGTCATCTGTCACACCCAACTCGCACAGCGTATTTTCCAGCGATTTCACGATGGAAACCGCGTGCTGCGGCGCCGTCCATACGTGTTCGTCGTGGACGTGCGCATCCTGCATGCCCACACAACTCAACAGCGTAAGGGTACGGGGCGGGTTTTCCATGGAACGGAGCATATCGTCCACCCATGCTTCGGATTCACCGCCCACGTAAATGAAGAGATCGCAGTTTTGAATATCCATGATATCCCGCGGGGTTGGCTCATAGGAATGACTTTCCTGCCCGGGAGAGAGAAGCAGCGACACCTCCGCTTCGGGGGCGATCGCCCGCACGAAATCGTAAGATGGGAACACGGTGCAGATCACCTGTAATCCGTCCTTTTTGTCGCCGTTTCGGCGGCAACCCGCCAACGTCAGCAAGCAAACGGCGATGAGTATCGCCGCCAAAACACGTCGTTTCATCGGTCTATCCTCTCTCGGCACAGGTTTCGCACCGTCCAAACAGCATGGTCGTTCGTTCGTCTGCGGCGAAATGGTGACGTTTCAGCCGTTCTTCCACAAACGCGGTGGTGTCGTGATCCAAATGCACCACCCGCCCGCAATCCACACATTTCAAATGCAGGTGCGCATGGCAATCGTCGCCGCCCAATATCTGATAGGTGAACCGACGGCTGTTTCCTTTCACAAATCGCCGCACCGTGCCGTCCTCCACCAACTGACTCATCAAGCGGTACAGGGTGCTTTTGCCCACAGGGAGTGCATCGGCAATCTCTTCCACGGTACAAGGGTTGCTTGCATGTTCTTTCAAAAATTCCAACAGTTGCCGCCGCCCGTCGGTCTGATAATGCTTGGCCACGGTGTTCACCTCCCCAAATTGAGAATTACTCTCAATTAGTATACAAACCGTCCCGTGCTTTGTCAAGCAAAAGATGAAAATGACTTGATTTTTCGGGCGAAAATGCGTACAATGGGATAAAGAGGAAAGGGGGGCGAGTGTATGGCCATCGGATATATCGTGGGGGCGGCGGCGTATTGCGCACCGTTTTCACCCGCGGCAGACGATTTGGTAGCGGCGGCGGACGGCGGCCTTATGCATCTGCGTGCACGCGGGATCACACCCGCCCTCACGGTGGGAGATTTCGATTCTCTGCCCATTCCGCCCGAAGGGGACGAGGTGTGCACCTTTCCCGTGGAAAAGGACGATACCGACACCATGCTGGCGGTGAAGCTTCTGTGGGAGCGCGGAGTGCGCGAGTTTCGCTTGCTTGCCTGCACGGGCGGGAGAAGCGATCACACGCTGGCGAATCTGCAAACGCTGTTGTGGGTGGCACGGCGCGGCGGTCGTGCCGTCTTGTGTGGGGAAGGGGAATGCTTTGCCGTGTTGCAAAACGGCGGTGCGCACTTCTCGGCCGAAACGAAAGGCACACTTTCGGTGTTCGCCCAAGGCGGCGAGGCTGGCGGTGTGACCTTGCAAGGGGTGCAATATCCGTTGGAAAACGGCACGCTCACAGCGGATTTCCCGCTTGGTGTGAGCAACCGCTTCATTGGCACACCTGCCGCGGTGCGGGTGCAAGACGGTGCGTTGCTTTTGTACTGGACAGGCACGGCCGACGAGGTGACCTTCGATGAGTGAGCGACGTTGGACGGTGCATCACGTGGCGCTCACGGATTCCACCAACACCCACCTCAAGCGGATGGCGGCCGCGGGAGCGCCCGACGGCACGGTGCTGATCGCCGATACCCAAAGCGGAGGACACGGCCGTATGGGGCGCGTGTTTCACTCTCCGTGCGGTGGGTTGTACATGAGCCTTTTGTTGCGCAATCCTGTGGCGGCGGGAACAAGTCCGTTGTGGACGGTGGCGGGGGCGGTGGCGGCCGCCGGAGCCTGCGAAACGCTGTGCGGGTATTCTGTCGGCATTAAATGGGTGAACGATCTGTACGCCAACGGCCGCAAAGTGTGCGGTATTCTGGCCGAAGCGGTGACCGATCCCGCAAGCGGCGAGATGTGCACCGTGGTGGGCTTTGGGGTAAACCTGGCCCCGCCTGCGGGCGGATTTTCCGCCGATATTGCCGATGTGGCGGGGGCGCTGTTTTCCGTGCCGCCCGCAGATGCACGGGATCGCCTGGCAGAGGGGATTTTGTCCCGCTTTGCGGCACACACCGCCGATATGGAGGCACGCACCTTTTTGGAAGGGTATCGCGCCCGTTCGATTTTGACGGGACAGATCGTCACGTTTTTGCAAAACGGTGAAGCACGCACCGCGGTGGTACATGACGTGGATGATAACGGCGGCCTGGTGGTGACCGAAGGAAACGTGCACCGTGTGCTCACGGCGGGTGAAGTGACCATGCATATCGGGAAATAATGAAAAATACCTCTTGCATTTTCGGAAGAGGTGTGGTATAATACCGCTGTTATTATGGAAATGTATCTTTTTCGGAGGTAAATGGTTATGGGTATCTGGGAATATGTTATCGGCATTGTGCTGATCATTATGTCGTTGTTGGTGATTGCGGTGGTGCTTCTGCAGGAAGGCCGCGAAGCGAACTTGGGCGCGATCTCCGGTGCGGCGGATTCGTTCATGGAAAAGGGTAAGGCGCGCACGCTGGACGCGTTCTTGGCCAAGTGGACCAAAGTGATCTCCATCGTGTTCTTTGTGCTGGTGTTTGCCGGCATGTTGCTCACCCAGTTCTTGGCGAAATAAGAAAAACA
>JAZSHJ010000055.1:0-46326 GCA_045533175.1 Acutalibacteraceae bacterium | reverse complement strand
CAAAACCGAGGGCTTTTTTGAAGGGGAAGAGGGGAAAGCCTATCTTTTGAAATTGGCGCAGTTGGTCCCTTCCATCTCCAACATTTCCCGTTACGCCACCATCGTTCGCGAAAAAGCGCAGGTGCGCGCGCTGATCCGTACCTGCCGCGAGATTCTGGACGATTCCATGGAAGCGGGCGCCGATGTTCAGCAGTTGTTTGACAACGCAGAACAGAAGATCTACGATATTCGCCAAGAGCGCAACACAAAAGGTTTGGTGTCCATTAAAGATGTTCTCGTCAACGTATATGACACCTTTTCCAAATTAAACTCGGGCGAAGCGGGGGATATGGCGGGTATCTCTACCGGCATTTCCGCACTTGACAACATCACCACGGGACTTAACCGTTCGGATATGATCATCGTGGGTGCCCGTCCTGGTATGGGTAAAACCAGTTTTGCGTTGAATCTGGCGCGTAACGTAGCCGGACAAGGCCGCACGGTAGCGGTGTTTTCGCTTGAAATGTCCCGCGAACAGCTGGCAAACCGTCTGCTTTCCAGCGAAGCCAGAGTATCGGTTAAAAAAATGCGCACCGGCAACCTCTCATCCGATGAATGGACGCGCATGGGTGCCGCGGCCGCTACGCTTTATAATCTGCCGATCTATTTGGACGACACCTCAAACCTGACCGTGCAGGAGATGAAATCCCGTTTGTTGCGTTTGGAAAAACTGGATTTTGTGGTGGTGGACTACTTGCAGCTGATGCAATCCGCTAAACCGACCGATAACCGTGTGCAGGAAGTCAGCGCCATTACCCGTAACCTCAAAATTATGGCGAAGGAATTGAACGTTCCGCTGCTGATCTGTGCACAGCTGTCGCGTAGCACCGAAAAAATGAAAGCCAACCACCGTCCTGCATTGGCAGACCTCCGCGAATCGGGTTCGATCGAGCAGGACGCCGACCAGGTCCTGTTCTTATACCGCGACGAATATTACATCAACGAAAAGGACGATCCCGCCTCGGCCGAAGTGGGAACGTCAGAAGTGATCGTGGCCAAAAACCGTCACGGCGAACTCGGCACGGTAAAGTTGGCCTTTCAGGGCGAGTTTACGCAGTTTGCCGCGTTGGATCTGCATCATGACGAATGACATTGTACTGAACAAAGCGCGTGCTTTAATTGAAAAGCATACCTTATTCCCCTCGGACAGCCATGTGTTGGTGGCTTTATCGGGCGGGGCAGACTCGGTTACGTTGTTGCACATTCTTCTCCGTTTGAAAGAAGAACGACAAATCGCCCGTCTTGCCGCGGTACATATTCACCATCAATTACGCGGCGAGGAGGCCGACCGTGACGCGTTGTTTGTTGAAACACTCTGCAAACAATGGGAGGTCCCGTTGTTTCTCCGCCGCATTTGCGTGGCCGACGTGGCCAAAACCGAAAAAATCGGTTTGGAAGAAGCGGGCCGCAAGGTGCGCTATGCCGTGTTTCGAGAGTTGTGTACATCAGAAGGGTTCACACACGTAGCCACCGCCCATACAGCAAGCGACAACACCGAAACCGTACTGCTCCATGTGACACGCGGTACCGGTATCGGCGGCCTTGCGGGCATCCCGCCTGTGCGCCAAAACGTTGTTCGCCCGCTTTTAACCTGCACCCGCCAAGACATTGAATCGTATTGTCGCGAGAACAACCTTCCGTATGTGACCGATTCCAGTAACAGCGATATTTCATACGCGCGAAACCGCGTGCGAAACTGTATAGTTCCCGAACTTTACACCATAAACCCCCGTGTAAATGAAGCGGTCATGCGCTTGTCTGCCATGGCGCGGGAAGACGAGGAGTATTGGGAAAAGGCGGTTGCCGATGCAGTCAACCGTGTAAAACTGGATGATCGGGTATACTCGGCATCGGCCATCGCACAAATGCCGAATGCATTGCAACGGCGCGTCATTCGCTCTCTGCTTCTCTCTTGCAACGGCGTGTGTGAGGAATGGCATGTGCGTGAGGTAATGCATCATATCCCGTCGGATGGTTCCGTAACTCTCGGAAACCATATTACGGTCACGGTAAAACAAGGCTATCTCACTTTGCACAATACCGCAACCGTCTTTCATGAAGAACAATTGCTCAAAGCGGGGGAAACCTACCGTTTTGGTCACACAACGTATCGCGCCGAAGTGTGGGATCGGAACACCTTTGAAAAAAATCGGAAAATTTACAAAATCTTATTACAATTCACCTGTGACTATGATAAGATAAAAGGCACAGCGTTTGTGCGTACACGAAGGGAAGGTGACCGCTGTTCACCGTACCTTCGAGGTGGTGAACGCACGTTAAAAAAGTGGTTTAATGCCGAAAAAATTCCCGCCGCCCGTCGAAACGCTATCCCTGTTGTAGTGGACGAAGAAGGCATTGCTTTGGTGGTTGGACTGGGTTGCGACAAACGCACCGCCATTGACGATACCACACAACATATTTTGGTTTTTTACGTAACCGAGGAGGGTAAAACGTATGCATAAAGATATTGCGGAAATCCTGTATACCGAGGAAATGTTGAGTGAAGCCGTTTCAAAACTCGGCAAACAGATCAGCGAAGATTACAATGGTAAAAACCTCTTCCTGGTTTCCGTGCTGAAGGGATCCCTCGTATTTATGGCCGACTTAATGCGCGCCATCGATATTCCCTGCAGCATTGACTTTCTTTCCGTATCCAGTTACGGAAGCGGCACAAAAACCAGTGGAGAAGTGCGTGTGATCAAAGATCTGGATTGTCCTTTGGAAAACAAAGATCTGTTGATCGTAGAAGATATTTTGGATTCAGGTGTAACGCTGTCATACTTAAAGAAAGCGCTGGCCGCCCGCAATCCGCGTAGCATTAAAATTTGCACGTTACTGGACAAACCCGACCGTCGCAAAACGGATATCGTGGCGGATTACCGTTGTTTTGTCATTCCCGATGCCTTCATCGTGGGGTATGGTTTGGATTACGACGAACAGTATCGCAATCTTCCGTATGTCGGCATTTTAAAGCCGGAAGTATACGGCGACAAATAACAATTACAAACAATCGGCAAGGAGAGATGACTTAAAATGGAGCCCCATCGCAACGATCCGGGAAAGACACTTCGCAATATATTGCTCCCGTTCATCGGCGTAATTTTCGTCGTTATGATCGTATGGATGTTCTTCGGCAACAACAAAGCCAAAGACGACACAGTATATTCCGAATACCTTTCCTATTTTCAACGCAACCAGGTGGAATCTTTTACATTGGATCTGAATTCCGCCAAATTGACCTTCACCTTGCGCGAATCCGCTTGGGAACTGGTGGAAGGTGCAAAAGAAAAGAACGGAGAAATGACCTACTCCGTTCCGAACGTCAACATCTTTTTGGACGACGTGCGCGACATCGTGGATGAGTTTAACACCGATGATAATCCCGACAACGACGTCACCTATAACTACAAACCCGTAAAAGAGGTTTCTTGGATCGTCAGTTTATTGCCCACCTTATTGATCGGCGTTATGATCGTGGGCATGATCGTTATGATGCGTCGTTCCATGAATTCGCTGGACGGCGGAAAAATGATGGGCTTCGGAAAAGCACGTGTGAAGATGACTGCCGATGAAAAGCGGAAGACCACGTTTGCAGATGTAGCCGGTGCCGATGAGGAGAAGGAAGAACTGCGCGAGATCGTCACCTTCTTGAAAGCGCCCGCAAAATTTGCCGAACTCGGTGCGCGTGTGCCGAAAGGCGTGCTGTTGGTGGGCCCTCCGGGTACCGGTAAAACCTTACTGGCCCGTGCGGTGGCAGGCGAAGCGGGTGTTCCGTTCTTCTCCATTTCCGGTTCGGATTTTGTGGAAATGTACGTCGGTGTGGGCGCTTCCCGTGTACGTGACCTGTTTGATCAAGCTAAAAAGAACTCTCCCTGCATCATCTTTATCGATGAAATTGATGCTGTTGGCCGTCAGCGCGGCGCAGGTTTAGGCGGCGGTCACGACGAGCGTGAACAAACGCTTAACCAATTACTGGTGGAAATGGACGGTTTCGGCGCAAACGAAGGCGTAATTATGATTGCCGCCACCAACCGCCCCGACATTTTGGATCCTGCGTTGATGCGTCCCGGTCGTTTTGATCGGCAGGTGGTTGTGGGTTACCCCGATCTAAAAGGACGCGAGGAAATTTTAAAGGTTCACGCACGCGGCAAGCCGTTAGCACCCGACGTGGAGTTGTCCACCATTGCCAAAACCACAGCGGGCTTCACAGG
The DNA here is from genome assembly GCA_045533175.1 of Acutalibacteraceae bacterium. Lineage (GTDB taxonomy): Bacteria > Bacillota > Clostridia > Oscillospirales > Acutalibacteraceae > SIG588. Next base: position 42,076 of record JAZSHJ010000055.1, on the reverse strand, counting down.
CGCGGATCTTGAAAATCTCTTGAACGAGGCGGCCCTGTTGGCTGCGCGCCGTGATCTGCATTCCATCACCATGACCGAAATCGAAGAAGCCACCATCAAGGTAGTTGTGGGTACAGAGAAAAAGAGCCACCGCATGACCGATAAAGAAAAACGGTTAACAGCGTATCACGAAGCAGGACACGCCATCGTGGCGTATCATTGCCCCACACAGGATCCTGTTCATCAGATTTCCATCATTCCGCGCGGTATGGCGGGCGGGTTTACCATGCAACTGCCGCAGGAAGATCGTTCTTACAAACTGCGCGGTGAAATGCGTGAAGAGATCTGCGTGTTGTTGGGCGGTCGCGTGGCCGAAGCCCTGGTGTTGGAAGATATCTCCACCGGCGCTTCCAACGATATCGAACGTGCCACCGAAATGGCGCGCAACATGGTCACCAAATACGGTATGAGCGAAAAACTCGGCCCCGTGATGTTCGGTTCTTCCAACAATGAAGTGTTCCTTGGTCGCGACTTTGGTCACACGCGGGACTATTCCGAAGAAATTGCCGCTAAGATCGACAATGAGATCAACGCATTGATCGAAAACGGCTATGCCGAAACCCGCCGTATTTTGACCGAAAGCATGGATAAGTTGCACGAGATCGCACAGTATTTGATGGAAAACGAAAAGCTCGAAGGCGCCGATTTCCTTCGTCTTATGGAAGGTAACGCCGATGGCACAACCTCCGAAGAATAACAGTAAAAAAAACAGCTGTCCCAACGGACAGCTGTTTTTTTACTGTTACAGCAATGTTGTTGCAATAAGGAAATAAATCGTAAGAGAGATTGCATCCACTACCGTGGTAATGAAAGGACTGGCCATCACCGCGGGGTCAAAACCCAACTTTTTGGCCAAAAGCGGCAGGGAAGAGCCCACCAGTTTTGCGGTAAACACCGTAGCGACCAATGTAATGTTCACCACCACCGCCGCCGTTAAACTGACGTTGTGATGCAACAAGAGGTTATCAATAAGCCAGATTTTGAAGAAATTGGCCGCCGCCAGCACCGTGCCGCACAAAACGGAAATACGCATTTCCTTCCACAGAATTTGCGTAACGTCTTTGGGTGTGACATCACCCAACGCTAAGCTACGAATAATGGTGACCGAGGCTTGGCTACCCGCGTTTCCGCCTGTATCCATCAACATAGGGATAAACGCAATCAGTACAGGAATACTTTGTAACGCGGTTTCAAAGGAAGAGATGATGGCGCCTGTGAACGTAGCAGAAATCATCAGCATCAACAGCCACGGCATTCGTTGTTGCCAGATCGTCCATACGCTGGATTTGATATACGGACGTTCACCGGGGATAATAGCCGCCATCTTTTCGATATCTTCGGTGGCTTCTTCTTCCATAACGTCCATAGCATCGTCCACCGTCACAATGCCAACCAAACGTCCCTCGCCATCCACAACAGGCAATGCCAAGAAGTCGTAGCGGTTGATCATACGCGCCGCTTCTTCCTTGTCGTCTGTGGTGGACACATACAGGATGTTGGTATCCATAATATCGCTGATACAATCGGTTTCTTTGGCCAGTAAAATATCCTTGGCTGTCACATAACCGAGCAATTTGCGGTTGTTATCGGTAACATAACAGGTATAGATCGTTTCTTTATCGACTCCGACTTTGCGAATACGCGTGATCGCATCCGTTACCGTAAAATGCCCTTTTAGATCCACATATTCGATGGTCATAATACTGCCGACGCTGTCTTTGGGATAATGCAAAATGGTGTTGATCCATTCACGTGTCTGCTGGTCAGCTTGCCGCAAAATACGTTTTACCACCGTTGCCGGCATCTCTTCGATAATATCCACCGTATCGTCAAGATACAACTCGTCCAGAATCTCTTTTAACTCATAATCCGAGAACGCTTTGATAAGTGATTCTTGATCGTCGCTGTCCATTTCAACAAACACTTCTGCAGCAAGTTCTTTCGGTAACAGGCGATAGAACAACGGCATTTGTTTGTCAGGAAGCAATTCCGCCAATTGCGACAGATCTTGCGGTGTCATACAAACGAGCATCTCACGTAATTGTGCAAACTGACGCGTTTCTAACATACTGCCGATCAACGAAGCACTTTCTTCAACCGATTCTTCTGTATAAAACAAATCAGCCATACAAATCCATCCTTTCAATCATAGTGTGCTCCGAAAACGAAGCAAAAAGGGTGCGGACTCGTATGGCGCAATAAAATTATATATGATTGGGAAACATCATTCAAAAACACCGACAATACCGTCCGTGTTCGCTATCATATACCACTTTATCGCGCACATACACGTACTGTCCGTATCCATAGTGACGTTCCTCCCTTTTAAATAAAATCCTTTAGATATAATACTCTCATCACTCCGAAATGTCAAGCGCTTTTACGGATATTTCCATCCAAAACGGAAACACTTGACACGAAAGGGGAGAGAAGAGTGAAAAACACCGTTCGCACAGGAAAAGTAACTCTCGCAGCTCTTACGTTGCTATTGTATTTAGCAGAAGGATTTATCATAGAGTTCACCTCTCTTCCGTATACGTTACTTGCAAGTTTGGGCATTCTTTTTATTGATTTATACCTTTGTTCACCAATCAAGGCGGGTTGTACAACGATGTGTTGGCACAACATTACGCAATCCAAATGCAACCACTCATTTTGGTATTACGGATTTACACCTGCCACCTACGGCAAATCTGTGGTACTGCGCGCATCCATCTGGAAAAAACGTGTCGTTCGATATACTGTTTTTCTTGTACCGTCCGCTTTTTTATCCGTATTAAGTGAACGATTTTATTCCACGACATATCTGCACAACGCACAACCGTTTGGTTTGCTGTGTCACATCGGTGCATGGACGTTGCTTGTTATCGGTGTTCTATTTGCGGAAATTTGCCTTTTGCGTTACAAGGCGGCTTGGTTTCTTATTCCTATGTGTAACAGCGCCAAAGAGGCTCTAAACACCGCTAAAAACCTTTCTGTTTGTTGTTTGGAAGATATCGTACAAATATCCCTCGCAAACCCGTTTTCGATTATAAATAAATCGTTTGCTTCTTGGATTGCAACCCAAATGCAGCATTCTCGTCACGTGTATATTTTCTCCGAATACACAAACAATAGTACGGGCACAAGTCGTGTCCAAATCATATCGGATGGAGGAAATGAATATGAACGAGCGTAATATTAACGACAATCAAAACAAAAAGAACAACCAGAACGAGCAAAAACAGAACAACTCTTCGTATCAGCAGAAAAACCAAAGCAACAACAGCAATAATAACAACCAGAATCAGAACAATCAGAACAACCAGAATAACCAGAACAACCAGAACAACCGTAACAGCAACCAGAATAAAAACAACAGCAGCAACCGTTTCTAACTGTAAAGCGGCGGGCCATTACAGGCCTGCCGCTTACTTTTTCCTAAAAAGCTGCATAACACAGAGGGGGGAATCATACCGTATTAACGAACCATTTCCATGCAGAAAGGAACATGTACCATGCCCAATTTGTTTTTAAGTCCGTCGACGCAAGAGTTTAATCCCTATGTTATTGGTGGCACGGAAGAACAATATATGAATGAGATCGCAGATGCGATGGAACCGTATTTGGTATCCAACGGTATCCGTTTCACTCGCAACAATCCCAACGAATCTCTTTCACAGGCCATTAACCTTTCAAACAGCGGCATATACGACCTGCATCTGGCGTTACACTCCAACGCTGCACCGCCGGCGCTGTCCGGACAACTGCAAGGAACGGATGTGTATTATAATGCCGCCAGCGTGCGCGGTCGGGATGCGGCTGAAATTATTGCCGCCAACTTTAAACAAATCTACCCCGATCCGTCCCTTGTAAAAGCTGTACCAAACACAACACTTGCCGAATTAATACGCACCAACGCACCTGCCGTATTGATTGAAATTGCGTATCACGACAACCGTCAAGATGCCGAGTGGATCGTAAACAACATTGTACCCATTGCGCGCAATCTGGTGCAGTCGTTGACACAGTATTTCGGTATACCATTCGCAGAGGCACAAACACCGCAGGAAGAAACGGTAACAACCAACGGCGGCGTTTTGAATATACGGCTGAAGCCCAATACTACAGCTACCATCATTGGCACAGCCGCTAACGGAACACCCATCACCGTTCTCGGACAATGGACGGATTGGTATGTTGTGAATTATAACGGGTTAATCGGATATGCTTATGCTCAGTACATTCAATGATCCTTGTTCTTACGGGTTTTTTCCGCCAGCGGATTGGCATCTGCCGCTTGCTTGATCTGATCCCCCGACAGATGCGTGTAAATTTCGGTAGTTCCCAAATTTTCATGTCCCAGCACTTCCTGCAACACACGAATATCTACATGACCGTGCTGATACATCAACGTGGCGGCTGTGTGTCGCAATTTATGGGTAGACAATCCCTCGGCTCCCGGCACTTTGGCAAGATATCCTTTCACTACAAAATGAACACCCTGCAAACTAATGCGCTGTTTCATCCGACTGAGGAACAGCGCATTTTTATTTTTGACATCCACACCGTCGGTCGGACGCACTTTCAAATACGCCTCCAACGCCGCCCAACACGCATCATTCAAATACAGCATGCGTTCTTTGTTGCCTTTTCCGCGCACACGCAGCATATGATCTTGACCGATATCCGAGAGATTCAATCCTGCCAACTCGGCACGGCGCAACCCGCAATTCAAAAGCAAAGTCAACATACAATAATCCCGTTCGGCAAACGTGCCGTCTACACTTTCAAGCAACGTTTCGCTCTGTTCCAACGACAGGAATTTGGGTAATGATTTGGCCGTTTTTGGCGTTTCTAAGTTCTGAAGAGGGTTTACCTCCAACAGGTGCTGCAAATCGGTCAAATAGCGAAAAAACATGCGTAACGCCGTCGTTTTGCGCGCACGTGTCTTGGCACCGTTTTCACGCTCATCCTTAATAAAATTCATAAATTCGTACGCATCGTTCAGCGTGACGGTACGTAACAGAGGAAGGTCCACGTCCAGAATGGAAATTTCTTCAAAATCCATATCCCGAGAGGGGAGAAGGCCCCGCTTTTGCTTCAAAAAGCGAAAGAAAGTACGAAGATCAATAAAATACTCGTTCATTGTCTGCGCCGAACGTCCTTTGATCGTTTCCATGTATCCCAGATACGATCGTAGCACGTCGGGGCATTGCTCTAAATATTCCGCTTTCATATTTTACGCTCCTTCGTGAAACAGTTTCACACTTTGGTGATATTATACTGTTTTGATATAATATCAACTTAAGACATGCTTGTTTGTCACGGGTATACGGCACGCGACAGATGCCATAAATCGGAAGAACACAAGAAACACGAACAAAACGCCGTTAATTCAGTCGATGAATTGCTAAACCTCATATAGATAGATTCAACGCGTACAAGCCAAACCCGTGCAAATCTCTGTTTAACAGCAGATCGTCAAACGATGCGTTCATCAATCCAAAAAACGCTGTTAAACGCAAAAACAAAAAACAAAAGAATTTTGGTATAAAATACATTATTAAAAGTATAGTAACCGTGCAAAATTAAAAAACAAAATAATTGCGTAACAGTATCAAACAAGCAACCACGCATCGACAAATTCAACACTTGTCAAACATCGGATATAATATATAGGCACAATAGGCGGCACCCGACGCCTTGGTGTATTTAAGCACGGAAAACCTCACATTTCAACGAAGAAACCCGTGTTTTTTATAAACAATACGTTTCTCCCTCCCCTCAACTATACAAAATATTCATTTTGTATAGTTAACGCAAGTAAAATATATCACACTAAACACGGTTTGTCAAGTGCTTCCCTTTGCATATTTCTCGGAATATTCCGAAACCGTACAGCAATACTATAGATGTCCCGCAAATATTGTTTATGAGGTGTATATAATGACGCAACTGAAATGTGATGCCCGTCATTGCATCAGCAACCGTGACGGACTCTGCTGTCGACCGGATATCCAAGTCGGCGGCAGCCAAGCAACCAATTACCAAGAGACCTGCTGTGAATCTTTCCGTCCGATCAACGGCAACGCCACCAACGCCATGGATTACAGCCATGTCAATACCGAAATGCCGATTCGTTGTTCGGCGGTGAACTGTGTGTATAACAAGCAGCAACAATGTGCTGCGGATGCCATTAAAATGGATGGCGTATCTGCCGAAAAATCGGAGCAAACTGCCTGCCGTACCTTTAAGTGCGGCGACAAAGGTTGTTGCCGATAACGCGAAAGGGGTTGCCACCGGGCAACCCCTTCCCTTTTGATTAGTTAACAGCCGCAATCGTTCGATGTTCCTTTCGGCGGGAAAAACTCATCCACGGGAAACGACATTTTTCGGAACAAATCACAGGGATTTTCGTTGGTATTACACGGCGTGCACTCCTTGGAAGGCATGCAGAAATCATATACCGGCATCAGCATTTGAACGTTGCGGATCAACTGTACGATGGTAAACACACCGATGGTAACCAACACGGTTTTTCCTTCACGGCTGTCGACAAAGCATCCGCCGAAGCGGTGTTGAATACTGTCGGGAATTCCGCAACAGCAACAGCAACAGCAACGATCATCCGCCGCATCCACCAATTGTGCACCCAAAACAACCGGCTCGGCCACTTGAACAGTACAACGAGGCATATTTCGCGTGGGCATCTCCTGGCGATCGTGGGCTTCGGGGCAGAATTCGCTGCGAAACACTTTAACGCCGCCCTCGCCGCCATACAGGATCACCTTTTTGCTGAACATAGCAATGCCGCAAACGGTACTGCTGGGCACACCATGACCGGAATACACTTCCACCGTGATTTGAAAATAGAAGGTCAGATCGCACGAATAATAGCCGCGATTAAAGGGCAGCGCTTCCACGTCGATACACGTTGTAAGTACCTCGGCACCTTTTACGCGGATGCTGGATGCATGGTCGATCAACATGCGATCCCGATCGGTAAAATACACCTGCAGATTTTCGGCACAATCCTTGTCGGCGCAGGAGTCGTATACCCGTCCTGCGTCCACACAAACCGCTTCTTTGCAGTTTGTGTTCTCGCGATGATAATTCCTATCGGACATAGCAAATCCCCCTGAATAATGGATTAAAGCGGCGTTTACGCATCACGCTTCATTCCATCGTATGCAGAGGGATTTGTTCGGTTCCTGTTTATATGCGTTCCAATTTGGCAAAATTCGCCATTATTTTCTTAACACCGACTTGGCTGAATTTGACCGTAAGTAAGGTGTCGTTACCCATCGGGGATGCTGCTTCAACAACGCCGTCGCCAAACGTTTTGTGTCGCACATTGTCACCGATATTCCACACTTCCTTCGGCACGTTGTTTGCCGTTGACTTGGGTGGGGTACCGATTTTGGTATATGCCGCAGACGAAGCGTTATAATGCGATTGGGTATACATCGGTTTTGCCGCCGTATCCGCTTTGTAATTCACCGTAACGGCGCTGTCGGAATATCCGCCCCACGGGTTGGAACGGCTTTGATCGCGACCGAACGATGGTGTGTTCTCGTGCTCTTCCAACAAATCTCCCGGTATCGCCGCAACAAACCGTGATTCACGGTTACGATTGGTCGAACCGTACAGTATACGACTGCGTGCACGCGAAAGATACAACTTTTCTTCGGTGCGCGTAATAGCCACATAACAAAGGCGACGTTCTTCTTCCATGTCTTCTTCGCTGAATAACGAAGCATTTCCCGGGAAAACCCCATCTTCAAATCCGGGCAAAAATACCACGGGGAATTCCAATCCTTTCGCCGCGTGCATCGTCATCATCACAACCGTATCGGCACCGGCATCGTAATTATCCACGTCGGTCATCAACGCAGCTTCTTCCAGAAAGCCGGAAAGGCTCCCCTCTTCCCCGTTGGCTTTTTCATATTCCAGAATGGAGGATTCCAATTCTTTCAGATTTTCCACACGCCCCGCTTCCGTTTCGCCCGCCATTTCCCACATGGCACGATACCCCGTTTTTTCCAGCATAGATTCATATAAAAGGTGCAATGCAACCTCTTCTTCCTCCACGCTGTCACGCAGCGTATCCATCATGTCTACAAATGAGCGAATCCGTGAAGCGGCACGACTGAGCGCGGCATTATTTTCCGCTTCTTGCAACACACGGTAGAGACTTATCCCCTGTTCCTCCGCAATAGCAGCGGCAGTATCCAGCGTGGTATCACCGATACCGCGCTTTGGCTCATTGATAATGCGGCGCAGACTCACGCTGTCATCGGGGTTGTTGATAACGCGCAAATACGCTACCGCATCCCGCACTTCCTTGGTGTCGAAGAAACGATGGCCGCCGAATATACGGTACGGAATACCGCTTTTCACCATGGCACGCTCAATGGCGTTGGATTGGGCGTTGGCACGATACAACACCGCATGATCGCTGTACTTACGCCCTTTAGCCACACCGTCCAATATGGTATCCGCCACAAAACGCGCTTCTTCATCCTCGTTATCCAACACTTCCAGATGAATTTTATCCCCCTTCGGATTTTCGGTCCACAGCGTCTTTCCTTTGCGGCCGCGATTCAGCGCGATTACGGCATTTGCCGCATCCAACACCGTACCGGTGGAACGGTAGTTTTGCTCCAAACGAATGGTGGTACACCCTTTGAAATGCTCTTCAAAATTCAATATATTTTCAATGGTGGCACCGCGAAATTTGTAAATGCTCTGATCGTCGTCCCCGACCACGCAAAGATTTCGATTCTTTTCGGCCAACAGGCTTACAAGGCAATACTGTGCATAACTGGTATCCTGATACTCATCCACCATAATGTAACGAAACCGCTGTTGCCACCGATCACATACATCGGCATTCGTCTGCAACAGCTCCACGGTTTTGAACAGCAAATCATCAAAATCCATGGCATCCGCTTCCAAAAGACGTCGCTGATACATTCCGTAACATTTTGCAACCGTTTTCAAACGGAAGTCTGCACCGGCTTCGGCCGCATATTGTTCAGGACCGCGCAAACTGTCTTTCGCACGGCTGATCTCATTTAAAATCAGTTTGTGTCCCAACACTTTTTCTTCGACGTTCAGCGCTTTCATGCACTCTTTCATCAAGCGACGGCTGTCATCCGTGTCGTAAATGGTAAAGTGCGAAGAATAGCCGAGCGAAGCACCGTCTTGCCGCAAGACACGTGCGCAAAACGAGTGGAACGTGCTGGCCCAAACGTCGCCCCCGGCACCACCGAGCATACGGGAAAGACGCTCTTTCAATTCGCCTGCCGCCTTGTTCGTGAAGGTGATGGCCAAAATCTTCCAAGCAGGACAAGGATCCACCGCACAAAGACGATAGAGCGATTCATCCGCTTCCTCTGTGCCGTTCACGACAGCGCGCAAACGGGTCATATCCTCTTCGGTTAAAGAAAACGGCTGTTGTTCCGAAGCATAGGAATCACCAAAGCGAATTAAATTTGCCACACGATTAACAAGTACCGTGGTCTTTCCGCTTCCCGCACCCGCCAAAATCAGTAACGGACCGTTCACATGAAACACCGCACGGCGTTGTTCCTTATTCATGCGAGAAAACACCGTTTCCATCAAACGGCGGCGTAATGTAACAAACTCGTTCATACTGCGTTCCTTTCAAAAGAATAAGCAGGACGGTAGCCCGCCCTGCTTTTTGTTTCTTATTAGCCGAACAGCGACAACAGCACACCGGCGGCCACGGCCGAACCGATAACACCCGCCACGTTCGGGCCCATAGCGTGCATCAACAGGAAGTTATCGGGATTCTCCTGCTGACCAACCTTTTGCGACACACGCGCCGCCATCGGCACAGCCGACACACCGGCCGAACCGATCAACGGATTGATCTTCTTCTTGCTGAACAGGTTCATAACCTTTGCAAACAGCACACCACCTGCCGTACCGAAACTGAACGCAATCAGGCCAAGGCAGATAATAAGCAAGGTCTTCGGTTGCAAGAAGGTGTCTGCGTTGGCGGTGGCACCCACCGTCACACCCAAGAAGATGGTGATGATGTTCATCAAATCGTTCTGCGCCGTTTTGGAAAGACGTTCCACCACGCCGGACTCTTTGAAGAGGTTGCCGAGCATCAACATACCGATCAACGGTGCCGCCGAAGGCAACAACAACACACAGAGGAGCGTCACGACGATCGGGAACAGAATCTTTTGATTTTTGGTGACCGGCTTCAACTGATCCATTTTAATCGAGCGCTCTTCTTTGGTGGTGAGCATCTTCATAATGGGGGGTTGGATGATCGGCACCAACGCCATATAAGAGTATGCCGCCACCGCAATCGCACCAAGCAGATGCGGTGCCAATTGTGACGTCAAGAAAATGGCCGTGGGACCATCCGCACCACCGATGATGGCAATGGAGGCTGCTTCCGTTTTGCTGAAGAGCAGTGATTCAATGCCAAGCAAATTCAAGGCGCGTGCACCGACAAAGGTGGTAATAATACCGAACTGTGCCGCCGCACCGAGCAACAAGCTCTTCGGGTTGGAGATCAGCGGACCGAAGTCGGTCATACAACCGATTCCAAGGAAGATCAGCGGCGGATAAATACCAAATTTAACGCCTTGGTACAGATACCACATCAGACCGCCTTGCTCAAAATGCTGCCAGAAATAGGATATCGTACCGTCGGCCGCCTTTTGTTCAAAGATGGGATAATTCTGTGCCACGACGCCTTTGGCATACAGTTCCACTTCCTCTGCCGTGAACGGCACAAGCGAGTTCTGCTGCGGATCCATAATACCAGTCAACGGCAGGTTGCAAAGCAGCATACCGAAAGCAATCGGCAAAAGGAGCATCGGTTCAAACTGCTTCTTAATTGCCAAGTAGATAAGTACGAACGAAACCAGAATCATGATGAGGTTCTTCCAGCCGCCGCCTTCAAAATTGAAAAGTTGAGCGAAACCCGATTCGTTCCACAACTCAACAATGGCCTTCCATAATGCTTCCACGACAATCCTCCTTCTACACGATTAAAAAGGCATGGTGTTCTGCTGCACAGCAGCCGTTGCCCATTCGGAACGGGCACGCGAGCCAACCGGTGTGATGCGACGCACGCGATAGGTCACCCCGGCAGGCGCCATCATAGCCACCGCCGCCGCAATAACAGCCGCCACTTCATCTTCATCCTCTGCGGCAACAGAAGCCACAGGTGTCGGAGCAGATACAACAGCCGCCTTCTTTACAGTCGGTGCAGGGGTTGCGGCTTGTTTGACAGGCTGTTTTTCGGATGTGCCGACTTTGCCGAACAGCTGAATCACCAACGACAAAGCCACCAGCGCCGCAAACACGACCACAAGCAAAGTGAGTCCCGTCATCAACGAATCGCCGAGAATCGAGCCTCCCGCTTCTACCGCTGCCATAAAGTTATACATATCGTAGCCTCGCTTTCTGAAAAAGAAGGGGGTATTTTGCCACCAAACTCCCCCATTATCATCATATCGACAGTATACCGCATTCCGAAAGAAAAATCAACCACATTTGAAAAAAATATTGGAAACCTCTTCCCTTTTTTTGCGTTTTGAGTATAATAGAAACCAAGCGAAAGGAATGGTGATCGTTTTGAAATACGTTGTTCTGTTATGCGACGGTATGGCCGATGTTCCGTTTGATGGATTGAACGGACAAACTCCTGCCGAAGCTGCAAATAAACCTCACATGGACGCCTTGGCTCGCAAGGCGGAAGTCGGCACGGTGCGCACCGTGCCTGACGGACTCTCCCCCGGCAGCGACGTGGCCAACCTGGCTGTACTGGGGTATGATACCAAAGAATGTTACACCGGCCGTTCTCCTTTAGAAGCCGCAAATATCGGTATTGATCTTGCAGATGACGATGTGGCTTTGCGTTGCAATCTTGTCACCCTGTCGGACGATACCGTGTACGCCGAAAAAACGATTTTGGATTACTGCGCAGGCGATATCCCCACCGCCGAAGCAGATGCGATCATTCGCACGTTGCAAGAAACGCTCGGCGGCGGTGAGTTTGATTTTTATACCGGCACGGCTTATCGCCATTGCCTTGTGTGGCACGGCGGGAAAACGGCGCTGGGGAAAATCACGCCGCCTCATGACATCACCGGTCGTGTGATAGGAGAATACATCCCCGCACATCCCGATGCCGCACCTCTGCTTCGCTTAATGCAACAGAGTGTGGACATTTTACGGGATCACCCCATTAACAAAGCGCGCGCGGAAAAAGGTGAAAATCCCGCCAACGCCATTTGGTTATGGGGGCAAGGACACCGCCCCAGTTTGCAGAACTTCACCGAACGTTTCGGTATCAAAGGATCCATGATCTCGGCCGTTGATCTGCTCAAAGGAATCGCACGCATTGCCGATATGCACGTGTGTGCTGTCGACGGCGCTACGGGATATATCGATACCAACTATGAAGGCAAGTTGAATGCGGCTATTGAAGAATTGAAGAACGGTCAAGATCTCGTATACATCCACTTGGAAGGCCCCGATGAATGTGGCCATCGCGGCGAGATGCACAACAAGGTAAAAGCCATCGAAGACATCGATAAACGTGTATTGGGGCCGTTGTTGAAATCTCTGAACGATATAGGCGAGTATTCTATCCTTATTCTGCCCGATCATCCCACGCCTCTCAATATCCGCACCCACACGGCCGATCCCGTCCCGTACTTACTGTATCGCAGTAACAACGAAAAAGAAAGCGGTGTCACCCGCTTTACCGAAGCGGCGGCGCGAAGCACGGGCATTCACCAAGAGATTGGGTATCGCTTGATGTACCGCATGTTGGAAAAGCAAACGAAAAACTCCTCCGTTTAAAAGCGGAGGAGTCTTTTTAGTTTGCGGAATACATGGCGTACAATTCGCTGTACAAACCACCTTTTTCCAACAATTCGTGATGCGTACCGGATTCTTCAATGCCATTTTCGGTCAACACCAAAATTCGATCGGCGTTGCGAATGGTGGTAAGGCGATGAGCAATCGTGAATGTGGTGCGTCCTTTGGCCAGACGTTCAAGCGATTGTTGTACCAACCGTTCACTTTCGTTATCCAATGCACTTGTTGCTTCATCCAAAATCAAAATAGGCGGATTTTTCAAGAAGACACGGGCGATGGAAATGCGCTGTTTTTGTCCACCGGAAAGCTTCACACCGCGTTCTCCCACATAGGTGTCGTATCCATCGGGCAACTCTTGGATAAAATCGTGTGCGCCCGCCATTTTTGCCGCCTGCACGATCTCCTCATCGGTCGCGTCGCTCTTACCATAGGCGATATTTTCCCGCACACTTCCCGAAAACAGGTAAACGTCCTGCGCCACCGTTCCGATATTCTCGCGAAGCGAACGTGTGGTGACCGTACGAATATCCTGTCCGTCAAGCCGAATGGTTCCTTCGCTCACATCGTAAAACCGTGGAATCAGCGAACAAAGGGTAGTTTTGCCGCCGCCGGACGGCCCGACAAGCGCCACACTCTCTCCTGCTTTGACCGTAAGATTCATCCCTTCGATCACGCACGGTGTTTCCTCGTTGTAGCGGAAGGATACGTCCTCGAAAACGATATCCCCTTTTACGTTTGAAAGCGTTACAGCCTCTTTGGAATCCTTGATATCGGGTTGGATATCCAGAATTTCACCGAAGCGTTCTATCCCCGTCATACCGCGTTGAAATTGTTCGGTAAACTCCACGATACGTCGCACCGAAGTGATCAACGTAGTAACAAACATCAGATACGCCACATAGTCGGCCGCCGTGATGGCTCGATTCATTAAAAAGACCGCACCGGCCGCCACGACCAATATGTACATGATTCCGTCGAACAGACGTGTACTGGACTGAAATGCCCCCATCGTGTGGTACATCCGCGATTTTACATTCAAAAAGCGTTGATTGCTGCGATCAAACTTCTCCTGTTCGCACGATTCCTGTGCAAACGATTTCACTACCCGCACGCCAAGCAGACTGTCCTCCACCTGCGAATTCAACTCACCGATCTCTTTACGGGAATCGCGGAACTGTTGTTTCATGCGTTTGCTGAAAAAAGAGAGCACGAAGATCATGATCGGAATCACCGAAAATACGATCAACGTCAGCGGCACACTCATGGTACATAGAATGGCGAACGAACACACAATTTTGATTCCCGCGATAAAGAACTCCTCGGGACAATGATGCGCAAATTCTGTCACATCAAACAAATCGTTGGTAATGCGCGACATCAATGTACCGATCTTCGCATTATCGTAATAAGAAAAGGACAACTTTTGCAAATGGGCAAAAAAATCGTGCCGCATGTCGGTTTCGATCTTGGTGCCCATAATGTGTCCGACGGTGGCCATATAGTAATTTGCCGCCGTATCCACAACCCGCAACAATACGTACAGTACCGTACACCGCACGATCAATCCCACGGTGAGCGATGCCAAATCGTTGGTGGCTAGACCTGTGATGCGCCGCACAATCATCGGCAGCACCAGTTCGCACACGGTGGTAAGCGCCGCACACAACAAATCAAGCAACAACACAAAGCGATATTTCTTATAGTACGGTAAAAAGCGACGAATCAATCCGATCCCTTTTCGTGTCTTTGCCGGTTTCATACACTCACTCCATCAACGCCTTTAAAATTTCTCCCGCATCCCTAAGAACCATATCCGGTTTATCGGCAGAGGCTTCTAAAATTTGTTCCGTTGTTTCACCACTCATCACCAATATACTGACTATACCGGCATTTAAGCCACTTTTGACATCGGTGTAGATACGGTCGCCCACTACCGCCGTTTCCGCCTTGCCGTAACCTGTGCGTTCCATCGCCAGTTCGGGCATCAGCGCCTCGGGCTTCCCGATAAAGATCGGACGTTTTCCCGTGGCACGGTAAAGCATCTCGCAAAAGCTGCCGCAATCGGGTACGCTGCCGTATTCGGTGGGACACACCCAATCGGGATTGGTGGCAATATACGGAAGATCACGCGTGCACAGCATACGAGAAATATCATCCAATTTCTTAAAAGTCAACTCGGTATCGTTACCAACCACAATGCACGTGACTTTATCCACGTCTTCGGTAACCGCAAATCCAGCCTCACGCAACTCGCGCTTTAACGATTCGGTACCGCAAACATACAACGTTGCATCGGCGTGATGCCGTTTTAAATACCAAATCGTCGCTTGTGAAGACGTGATAAAATCCTCATATTCTGCCGCAATCCCGAGCCGTTCCAGTTTTGCGATATAATCCACCACACTTCGTGCGGAATTGTTGGTCATGAACAGATAGCGTCTGCCGCTTTCTTTGATCGTTTTCAACAACTCTTTTGTAAACGGATACAACTGATTTCCGAGATATAAAGTCCCGTCCATATCAAATAAAAACAAGCGAATGGCGGAAAGTTGTTCGTTTGCGTTCATAAGGAAACCTCTTTCCCGATAAATGATGAAAAAAGTATATCACGTTTCTCTGTTTCGGTCAAGAAAATGCATGAAAACTCTTTACATTTGCAGGGATTCTTGATAAAGTAAAAGCGATAGGAGATGAGTAAAATGAAAACTGTCAAAGATTACATAATCACCATTCCTGATTTTCCCGAACCGGGTATTATGTTTCGGGATATCACCTCGGTGTTACAGGATGCGGACGGATTTCATCTGGCAATCGAAGAATTGAAGGCACGACTCAACAACGTAGAGTTTGATGTGATCGCGGGTGCGGAATCCCGCGGATTCATCTTCGGCGCACCGTTGGCCTTCTTACTTAACAAACCGTTCGTGCCCATTCGCAAAAAAGGCAAACTCCCGCGTGAAACCGTATCCAAAGAATATGCGTTGGAATATGGCACCGCCGAAATTGAAATCCACAAAGATGCCATCCTTCCCGGTCAGCGCGTGGTGCTGATCGACGATTTGATCGCAACGGGCGGTACCATCAAAGCCGCGGCCGAATTGGTGGAAGAACTGGGCGGAAACGTTGTGAAGATCCTGTTCTTGTTGGAACTGGCAGGGTTAAACGGTCGCGACGCACTCAAAACATACGATGTTGATTCCGTTGTAACTTACGAAGGAAAGTGAAGAAAGGTGATACGCATGTCGGATATTACTAAGCACATTGCCCCGCCCGTATGGAAAGCGCTTTCCCCCGCCGATCCGCGCTTTCAACGCCGAGAGCAGTTGTTTGCGGGATATACCCTCACAGACTACGTGAGCGATACCACACAAGATTGCACTCCCGTTATCCAAGCGTTGCTTAACAAACTGGGAGAACTCGGCGGCGGGGCGTTGTATATCCCCGCAGGTGAATATGCCTGCTTCTCTCCGATCGAGCTGCCCATCGGCACCACCATTCTGGGGGACTGGATGATTCCCGACGGGAAATCCCCCATTGAAGGCACGATTTTAGCGTATTACGGCGAAGCCGCTTCGGAAGAATTTAACACCCCGTTTATCGTGTTGAACCAAAGTTCCGAAGTGCGCGGTGTGGCTATTTGGTATCCCAACCAATCAATCACCGCCCCTATCCCCTATCCCGCCGCTGTGCGTCCTTCTTTTTGGTCTATTGCCAAAGAGATCACGCTGATCAACCCGTGGATCGGCATTGCGCCGCGTGATTGCGATTCACCCAACATTCACAACATCTACGGCACGCCGCTTTCCAAAGGTATTCACGTCGGAATGGTCACCGATATCATGCGTATCGAGGAAACGTATTTTGCTCCCGATTATTGGATCAACTCCGGTAAATTTACGGAAGATGCAGAGGCTCTGCGGCAATATCTCAAGGAAAATGCAACCGCCGTTTTGCTTAACCGCACCGACTGGTCGTATTGGACCGATTCGGTCATTGACGGATATTTTAAAGGCGTGGAGATGAACGCGGGCGGTTGTTACGGTCAAAACTACAACCTCACCATCAAAAACTGCCATTACGCTATTTATGCACCGTTTACCCACGGCAACGGGCAGGAGATCACAAACTCCCGCATCCAAAACTGTGAATACGGCTTGTACATCCCCGACAACGGCACCTACACCGCCGTTACCTTCCAGGACGTGGAGATCGAAGCGCGCAAAGAAGCGATCTCTGTCCATTTCCCCTCTAAGATCACGTTGGTGGATTCCACCGTGCAAAAAGGCGCTATCTACAGCAACAATGGCATGATGATTGTGATGAACAGCCGTTTTGAAACCACCGACGATATCAAAGTGGTGTTGGAAGGCAAAGCGGCGGGGATGTTCGCAGGCAACGCCGGGTTGCTGGAGGACAATTTCTCCGACAGCTGTGACGAGATCGAATACACCTTTACCCCGCAAATGGTACCGAACGTGGTGACCTTCCGTGCGAACGAAAAGCAGGCGGCACAAGCGCGCATGATGACCAAAGCGCCGAAAAACAATGCTACCTACTCGGCCGACACGTTGGCGACCGAACTGGGCGTTATATTGGACGCTACGGGCAAAACGGACGTTTCCGCGGCGCTGAACGCATGCCTTTCTTACGTGGGCAAAACAGGAGGCACGCTGTATCTGCCCACAGGTCATTACCTTTTGGAACACGGCGTAACCATCCCCACCGATACCGAACTGTGCGGTGCGGCTAACTTTGCACAACTACCCTATAACATCGGCACGGTGTTCGACGTGGTGTTCCAAGGCTACGCCATTGAATTGTCTGCCCGTTCGGGTTTGCGCGGCGTCACCTTCTGTAACCCCACGCAAACAGCGGAAAACGCAGACAAAACCGGCAAACTCTTGCCGTTTGATTACAACGTGTACGCCAAAGACGCACCCGATGTATACGTAATCAACGTATCCTCCTTTAACACATACAACGGCGTGCTTCTGGACGGATGCGACCGCCATTATATTGACGGACTTTCGGGCTTGTTCATGAATCGCGGCGCGGTGGTTATGAACAGTACGGGCGGCATTATTCGCGATTGCCAGTTCAATCTGCAACCGTTAATGCGCGGATACGGTTGGCCGCAAGAGCTTAATTTCCGCAGCATGGTGGCCATGCACTTCTTTGAACATTTGCAACACGAGTGCTACACCTTCGTGTTGGATAACGTGAACGACGAAATGGTGTTCGGTTGCTTCACCTATGGCAGCGCCAAAGCGCTCAAAATCACAGGCGATAACACCACCGCTGTTACCATTGGTTTTGCGGCCGACTACGTAACCCAACCGGTGGACGTTCACGCAGGCAGCGTTATTACGATGATCAACACACAAATGACGCCGTTTGCCTATAAAAACTACACCTTCACCCCTGTAGAAGAAATTTGCGCCATCCGCACCCGCGATACCTTTAAAGGCGTGCTGAACGTGGCGAATATCGAACCGTGGACACAGCCGCATGTCATCTTCTGGGTGGACGGCGGCACCATGAATGTTACGAACATCAACTCAGGTTGCGGTGTTACCATGAACAACACCTACGTAGACACGGTGCAGCTTTCCCGCGTGGGCGAAAATGCGCAGCTGAATCTCACGGGGTTCCTGCAGTATAGCCCCACCGTGAAGGTGGAAGATCCCTCGGTGGCGAACTGCGGCTTCTGCGGTTCGGCCGAGTTGATAACCGCCAAAAACATGATGCGCTCACCCGAACGGTTCGGTGAATAACAAAAGAAGAAAGCCTGTCGATCGACAGGCTTTCTTCTTTTATCTGCTCTTTTTTACCCACTTCGCGCAGAATTTCCACCGCTTTAGCAGAAAAACGACCGAGCGCATCGGGACCGACGTTCAAAAGATAGTTGATACCGCGGCTGTTTAAATGTTCCTTCAAACGCAAAACCTCTTCGGCCGATTTCCAATTCTGGTCGGCCGGTTTAAAACCCCATGTATCGTTCAGCGTGGCAGGAGTTTCAAACAGCATCGAACCCTTATCGTCCTCGGAAATCTCATTATCAAATCCAGCCGAGCCAACCGATCCAGCGCAACAGAAGCTCCGCCCACGGCCGCACGTACGGCTCGTTCGCACCAAGACCGAGACCGTGAGCGCCGTGCGGGAAGATATGCATTTCCACAGGAACGTTGCTGTTGCGCAACGCCATTGCATAGGTGTAACTGTTAATGACATTCACCACGTTGTCGTCCGCTGTGTGCCACAAAAACGCCGGAGGGGTATCATTTGTAACATTACGTGCAGGATCTACCGTTTCGGGGGCGATCGTAAAAGGTCTGCCCAACAGGTTTTGATACGATCCCACGTGTGCTATTCCGTCGTCTGCCGGGGCACAAACCACGGGATAGCACAGAATCTGCGCATTGGGAATACCGTTCTCGCGATCGATCGCATCTTTGATTTCAATCGGTTCGTCACCCGGATAGGTTGAAGTCATTGCCGCCAAATGGCCGCCCGCCGAAGATCCCATCACCGCAATTTGATTGGGAGAAATTCCGTATTCCGCCGCATGGGCGCGCACAAAGCGTACCGCCCGACGTGCATCCAAAAGCGGGGACGGGAAACGGTGCGGTGCCACACGGTATTCCACGACGAAAGCGGTAATTCCCGCCTCGTTAAAGAAGCAAGCAAATTGATCCCCTTCGTGATCCGCCGCACGGCCGCTGTAACCGCCGCCGGGAAAAATTATGATCGCGGCATCACTCTTCTTTTGGGCCGGAACATACGGAATGATCGCAGGAGTTTCCGCCGCTTCACCCGGAATTGTATTCCACAAAAAAATTTTTTCCATCGCAAATACCTCAATGTATCTTCAGTTTGATCCACAGTCGGTTCATCACCTTGTTGGTCGCTTCGGGAAGCGTCAAAAACACTTCGGTTGTCGCAAGCATTGCGTCGGAAGGATAATACATCGGATCGTTCGCAACTTCGGGATCCAAAAGCCCGCGCACCTCGGTATGCGGTGTGGAATATCCCACATATTCCGCGTTAGCAAGTGCCGCTTCGGTTTCGCAAAGGAAATTGATATAGGCTTCCGCTTCCGCTTTCATCTTAGAAGTTTTCAGCACGCACATAGCATCCACAAACAAGTTCGCACCGGGCGGCATGTAAAACGCAATGTTGGGATTCCCCTCTTCGGGATCCATCATAATGCTGCCATCCCCTGCATAATACGGGGCAAGCCATCCCTCTTCGTTGATCATTTTCTGAAAGATCTGATCCATGTAATATCCTTGTACAAGGTCTTTCTGTTCGATCAACTTATTGTAAGACGCGTTTAGTTCGGCTTCGTTTTGGGTGTTGATAGAATAGTTCAAATACGCTTCGGCCACCGCAAAGGAATCCCGCGGATTATCAAACATGTAGATCTTATCGCGGTATTTTTCATTCCAAAGAATACCCCATCCCTGTGATTCCACTTCTTCTTTCGTTACATACTTCGTGTTGTAAAAGATACCCACCGTTCCCCACAAATACGGCACGGAATACTTGCCTTCGGGATCGTAACTGAATTTTTCACACAGTTTTTTGTCAATATATTGGTAATTCGGAATGTTCTCAAAATCAAGTTCGGCAAGCAAACCTTCGTCGATCATGCGCCCCACCATATAATCGGAAGGAAACACCACGTCGTAATCGGCCGCCCCCGTGCTGATAAGGGTATACATAGATTCATTGGAATCGAAGGTCTTGTAATTCACCTTAATCCCCGTTGCTTCTTCAAACGCACGGTTCACATCCAATATCTCGTCATCAATGTACTCGCCCCAGTTAAACACGTTCAGCGTGACAACTTCCTCTTTGGAACACCCGCACAAACCGAACGGTAAGAGCAAAGCCACGATCAAAAGGATCGCAATTTTCTTCAACTATGTAAACCTCCTTTATCGACGAGCCGCCTTTGCTTTACGCGCATCGTCGCGAATCTGCCCGAAATTCACGAGCAACAAAAGGAACAGCACCGCACCGAACATCAGCGTGGACAACGCATTGATTTCGGGCGTGATCGGTTTTTTTGTCATAGAATAAATGGTGACCGACAACGTCTGTGCCGTGGAACCCGAGTTGAAATAACTGATTACAAAATCGTCCAACGAAATGGTAAACGCCATCAATGCACCCGTCACGATACCGGGCGCGATTTCCGGCAATACCACGCGCAAAAATGCGCTGATCGGTGAGCAACCAAGATCCAATGCCGCCTCATACATGTGACGGTTCATTTGCCGCAATTTGGGCATCACCTGCAACACAACGTAAGGAATACAGAACGTGATATGCGCAATTAACAAGGTGGAAAAACCCGGACGCAACAATCCGGTGGCACGATATACAAACACAAACATCAGCATCAGCGCCACACCGCTGACGATTTCGGGATTTACCATCGGAATGTTGTTCACAAACAAAAACGCGCGTTTCATGCGGTTGTTCATTCCGTGAATCCCCACCGCCGCCGCTGTGCCGATAACGGTGGAAATCACCGCCGCTAACACAGCGACCAAAAGCGTCACCTTGAGGGATTCCAATATCAATTCGTTTTGAAACAGATCACGATACCAATCCAACGTGAATCCCTTCCATTGGGCACGGTTTTTGGAATCATTGAAGGAAAAAACCATCAACACCACGATCGGCAAATACAAGAACAGGAAGATGATGCTGTTATAGACACGGGAGAGCCATTTCATACCATCAGTCCCTCCATTTCGTCTTCCTGGTTATCCACAAACCGCATCGCGGTCATGCACACGACCATCAGCACCATCAACAACAGCGACAGCATAGCGCCGATGTTATATTCTTTACTGCTGCCCATAAAGAGCAGTTCGATCACGTCACCGATCAGCATATCCTTGCCGCCGCCGAGCAGTTTGGTGATAACGAAGGTGCTGACCGCCGGAACAAAGGTCATGGTAATGCCGGACACAATTCCCGGTTTGGACAGCGGAAGAACCACGTGACGGAAGGTATGCACGGTGTTGCACCCCAAATCCTGCGCAGCCTCAATCAAGCGGTTATCAATCTTGATCATCACCGAATACAGCGGGATCACCATGTACGGCAAAAAGTTATACACCATGCCGAGAATGACAGCCCCGTTCGTGTTGATCATATGTACGGGTTGCAGACCGATCGTTTCCAAAAAACGGTTGATCAAGCCGTTGTCCTCCAAAAGGGACATCCACGCGTAGGTGCGAAGCAAAAAGTTCATCCACATCGGCAACATGACCAACATCACCATCACCGTTTGGGAACGCGCAGAAACGCGGGAAATACTGTATGCCAGCGGATAAGCCAGAACAAGACAAAGCATGGTGGATACGGCGCCCATCCAAATGGATTTCCAGAAGGTGGGGATAAAATCCTTCACCGCAAGCAAATTGGCCATGGTAAATGCGCCGCTTTCGTCCGTGAAAGCAAACCACACCACCATGGCAAGCGGAACCACGGTGAACAACAGCATCCACAACCCGAACGGGGCGGCAGAAACTTTGGATTTCATCGCGTCTCCTCCCCTGCCGTTTCTTCCGCAAGATCGGCATTCGGATCGGCCATTTCTTCAAACTCCTCAGAATAGGAACTGTAATCGCCGAACATACCCGAATACTCGGACTTTTTCATGATGTGGATATCTTCGGGATTCAACACAATGCCGATCACGCTGTCGGGCGCGTAATAATCGGTGGTTTGAATCAACCATTTGAAGCCTTTAAAATCCACGATCGTTTCAAAATGAACGCCTTTAAAGGTAACTTCGGTTACCGTGCCGACCAAGCTCCCCTTTTCGGGGGCAACAATATCGATATCTTCGGGACGAATAACCACGTCCACCGGTTCCATCGGATCAAAACCGCTGTCCAAGCACTTAAATTTACGGCCGAAGAATTCCACCAGATAATCCTCGTGCATCACACCGTCGAGGATGTTACTTTCACCGATAAAATCCGCCACAAACGCATTTTGCGGCTCGTTATAGATATCCTGGGGCGAACCGATCTGCTGAATGCGACCGCCATCCATCACCACAACGGTATCCGACATGGAAAGCGCTTCTTCCTGGTCGTGCGTAACGTACACAAAGGTGATACCAAGACTCTTTTGAATGTTCTTCAATTCCACCTGCATATCCTTACGCAGTTTCAGATCCAACGCGGACAACGGTTCATCCAACAACAGAACGCCGGGGTTGTTGGCAAGTGCGCGCGCAATGGCCACCCGCTGATGCTGACCGCCCGAAAGGGTGGATACCGAACGCTTTTCAAACCCCTTCAAGTTAACAAGCGCCAACATCCGCCGCACAGTTTCGTCAATCTCTTTTTTGTCCTTCTTTTGAATTCGCATACCGAACGCCACGTTTTCATACACGTTCAGATGCGGAAACAGCGCATACCGCTGAAAGATGGTGTTCACCGCCCGCTTGTGCGGCGGAATATCGTTGATGCGACGACCGTCAAAAAAGACATCACCGCGATCCGGTGTGACAAACCCGCCGATGATGCGCAACGTAGTAGTCTTTCCGCACCCGGAAGGGCCAAGCAACGTCACAAATTCACCGTTTTTGATGTTGAGGTTCAACCCTTCCAACACCGGTTCGCCATCAAATGATACGGCAATGTCTTGCAGTTTAATAATGTCTTCCATAAGAAGCATCCCCCTTTGCGGTTTAGATCCTCCGATTTTCACGGAGAACGCGATACTTTGAACAACGCCCTCCGCAAAGGGTTTTTCACAATCGTCCATAAGGCGAAAAAGAGCCTTAACGCGACTGCGGCGTTGCCGGATACCGCTGATTCTGGCTTAGATGCCCCCGCTTCGATTATGCCGAAACGGATCGTTGTTTACCGTAGTAAATAACTAATATTTAATATAATGGAAACGGCGAAAAATGTCAATAGTTTTTTCACGGGAAAAGCCACCGTATTGCGGTGGCTTTTCCTCACTTTTTATTATTTGCGTAAGGCGTTGTTACGGTGCAATATGCGACGCATCACAAGACGGCGCAGCGCCACGCGGTCAAACGGAATAATCGGATACAGATACCCTGTTCCGAGCGCCGTTTGTGTGGTGGCCAACACCACTCCCACAAGCACAATACCGCCTAAGAATCCCCACACTCCAAACATAGCGGTTAACACCAGGAATAGCATGCGCGACAACTTGAACGCATATCCCAATTCAAAACTCGGTTGCGTAAAGGTAGCCACAGCCACCGCCGCCATATACAATAACACTTCCGACACAAACAGTCCCGCCGTTACCGCGAACTCTCCCAAAATCAAAGCCCCTACCACACCGAATGCGTTATTCAGCGCGCTGGGTGTGTTCAACGAAGCCAGACGTATGGCATCGATCATCACTTCTACCAACAGCAACTGCACGATCACCGGCACCGTGTTGGGATTTTCGATACGTATAAACGAAAGCCACGACGGAATCCATTGCGGATGGGTAATCAACAAAAACCACACGGGCGTAACAAAGATGGTGAAACCGAACACCAAAATGCGTACCAAACGCAAATACGAACCTACCAACGGCGGAAAATAATAATCGTTGGTGTCCTGCACAAAATCAAATACAGACGTTGGTAAAATCATCACCACGGGTGTGTTATCCACCAGCACCACAATGCGTCCTTCCATTACGGCGGCGGCCGCCGCATCCGGCCGTTCGGTATACCGTACTTTCGGAAACGGGTTGTACCATTGCTGTTTGCGAAACAGACATTCCACCAAACTCTCCTGCCCCATGGTGAGGCTTGGGATGGTAATATTCTGCAGTTTATCGCGCAGATTTTTTACATGGCGTGACGGTGCCACGCCGTCCAGATAACACAGCACCACATCGGTTTGGGAAACCGAACCGATCTGCATGTAATCCATTGTCAAACGCGGATCGCGTAAATGACGACGCATAAGCGCCGTGTTAAACACAAGCGTTTCCACAAATCCGTCGTGTGGACCACGCAATACACGGTCGGATTCGGGTTCTGCCACACCGCGCACGGGATAGGTGCGCACGTCGATTAGGAAGATTTCGGCAAAACCATCCACTACAAAGGCCAACTGTCCCGATAAAACAGCTGTTACCACCGCATCGGGATCGGCCACGATCGCCACTTCGGTGTATGGGACGAATCGTGCCGCGAATGCTTTGGCATCGGTTATCCTTTGCCGATCTTCCGTCTTGATGGACGAGAAAAACTGCAACATCTTGGACATGGTTTCGTCCTTTATCATGCCATCCACGAAAATCACGGCTGCAGGTGCTTCAGCCACCGTAATGTCGCGTTGCACAATATCAAAACTGGCAGAAACGCGCAAATACTGACGCAACAAGGAAATATTCTCCGTTGCATTTTCTGTAAAAAAGAGAGGCATACTTTTCACCGTTCCTTTCAAGAACCGATAACAGTATGCCCCGTTTGGTATGAAATATCAGAAGAATGTCGCCACTTGCTGTTCCGGCGCCGTAGCCGCTTCCACCTTGATTGCCTTCAGTACCGGCCCTTTCTTACGATAGGCTTTGTGGTACTCCACCGTAAGACGTGCCGTCAACATCACCCAATCCCGTTGCTTGAGTGTTTTTGCCCCTTTCCAATCGCAAATGAGACCGCCGTATGCAATATCGTCTTCACAACAAGTCATGATATGACGACCGATCACAAAGCTGTCGGGCGGCATCTTGCCCTCCACCGCCACCAAGCCCTTAAACTTCACGGTTTTCCCTGCATAGGATTCCATGTTCTCGTTCAAATCACGATACCACAAAGCGTAATCGGCATCGGCAATTTCAATAATCGGTGCATGGATATCAAACGGCAACGGATCTTCAATATCGTCGTATTCCACATCACCGTTCTCGTATTCGTACGCAATGTCGGCACGACGGGAGGTGGCACGCACGATCTTGTGAAATGCCATTTTATCCATATCGGCGCGATAACGGTTAAATGCCACCAACTCACAGCTGTTGAACTTATCCACCACCAGACTGCGCATATTGGCGTTGTAAGTAAGGAACGTAGTCGCATCTGCAAAACAGAGTTCCTGATAGATAACCCACCCTTGCGGCATGGCGTTGTACAAACTGTCAAGCATCCACATGCCGTTATATTCCACCATCACCCGTTTGGCACCGCAGGCGTTCTTCCATGCGGCAAGATGGTCGGGGGTGAGGTCTTCTTCCTCTTCCACCATGTGTACGGTGATGTTTTTCCCGCCGTTCGGCATGCGGGACAGGTTATATTCTTCCACGCCGTCTTCACACACCAACAGCAAGGTGGATTCTCCGCCGTTAAAGCGTTTGTCCTCCAACGTACCTTGAATAAAGCGTGTTTTTCCCGACTCTAAAAAGCCGGTAAACAGGTAGACCGGTGTTTCCATCTCTATCCTCCCATTACAGAGCAAACAGCGCTTCCAACGCCTCTTCTTTCAAGCCGGCACCAATAACACACAAACGGCCGATCACGCCTGCACCGCCTTTGCGTATATCCGCTTCGCCCGGCACGTAATCAAAATGCAACCAGCCGTCTTCGCCGCAGACGATACCCTTCGCGCGCAACACTTGACCGTATGCGTGCGCATCTTCCAACGCCTTCAGCATCGCTTCCAGTTCCGTCACCGTATATGCACGCGTTGTTTCGCGGCCAAAGCTTTGGAACACCTCATCGGCATGATGATGGTGATGATGATGCTCATGACAATCACATTCGTGGTCGTGATCGTGATGATGGTGCTTATGGCAATCACATTCGTGGTCGTGATCGTGATGATGATGCTCATGGCAATCACATTCGTGGTCGTGATCGTGATGATGGTGCTCATGGCAATCACATTCGTGGTCGTGATCGTGATGATGATGTCCGCACGTCGGACAAATATTCACTTCTTCCGCCAAGTGATGGAGTTCGGTTTCCAACGTAGAAGTATGCTCGGCGGCTTCCAAAATCTGTTTACCGTCGAGTTGCGACCAAGGCGTCGCCACGATAACCGCTTCGGCGTTATGTTCACGCAACAAAGCCGTAACCGCCGCTAACTTATCCGCATCCATTCCGTCGGTATGACTCAAGATAATGGTTCCCGCGTGAGAAACTTGATCGTTAAAGAACTCGCCGAAATTCTTCATGTACATCTTAGCCTTTTTGGCATCCACCACGGTGGTAAAGCAGTTCAACCGCATGCTTTCGCACTCCACGTTTTCCACCGCGCGGATCACGTCGCTGAGTTTCCCCACACCGGAAGGCTCGATCAACACGCGATCGGGCGCAAAATCGGTCAGCACCTTCTTTAATGCTTCGGAGAAATCTCCCACCAAACTGCAACAAATACAACCGGAATTCATTTCGGTGATCGCAACGCCCGCTTCCTGCAGAAAGCCGCCGTCGATACCGATCTCACCGAACTCATTTTCGATCAACACCAACTTTTCGCCCACATAGGCTTCTTGAATCAACTTTTTAATCAACGTGGTTTTTCCTGCGCCCAAAAAGCCGGAGAAAATATCAATCTTTGTCATTGTTCACGCTTCCTTTCCGATAACTCCCGCAATATCATACCACAAAAAGCAATCGGTTGCAACTTAAAAACCAAAAAACTTAACTTTGTATTCCCACGCTGTACAATCCATCACACAAAACCTGAAACACCTCGGCCGCGGATGCTTTTGTGGTGTTGGAATCCTCTGCCAACACCGCTAAAAGATAGCGCGGCTGTTCGGCGGGATAGTATCCCACAAACCAATTTTGAACCGACTCTCCGTTTTCGGTAACCCATCCGCTTTCCGCTGTACCCGTTTTGCCTCCCGCACCGCCGTTTGCAGGGTTCGCTTTTTCTCCCGTTGCCCCCTCACCTACCGCTGCCACCATCAATCGCCGCAGATCGCGTGCCGTTGCGGCCGAAAACGCGGTCTGCGACGGTGTAACGGTGTTCTCCTTTACGGTTCCGTTTTCATCCATAAGACCGCGCACCACCGTCGGGCGGTACATTTCGCCCCCGTTCACCACAGCAGTCAACATCTGAATCATATGATACGGCGTGGCAAGGAGCGCTCCTTGCCCGAACGACAGATTGGCCAATGCGGCATCACTTGAGGCCAATTCTTCCAACGAAGGAACTGTAGCACGGGCGGTCTTGTAATTGTCCGCGGGAACCACCGCACGGTCAAATCCCAATGCCGTGGCGGTGTGATACATTCCGACCGCACCCACGTCTTGCATTAACTGTATAAAATAGCAGTTACAGGAAAGCGCAAACGCTTCTTCCATGTCCAAAGCACCGTGTCCCAAGCGATTATGACAATGAAATCGCACACCGTTGATTACACACACGCCATTACACGTGTATTCCCGCGAGATCGGCACTCCCGCCTCCAATGCAGCGGCGGCCGATACGATCTTAAACACCGAACCACAGTTATAATTCTGCAAAGTGCGATCCATCAACGGAGAATCCGTATGATCCA
The DNA here is from genome assembly GCA_045533175.1 of Acutalibacteraceae bacterium. Taxonomy (GTDB): domain Bacteria; phylum Bacillota; class Clostridia; order Oscillospirales; family Acutalibacteraceae; genus SIG588. The sequence goes on along the minus strand of JAZSHJ010000055.1, from coordinate 13,654 downwards.
GCAACGATGCCACATTGTATGGCTGAAAGGACGGTACGCTGACGGATGCTACCACTTCCGCCGTATCGGCCGTTGCGATCAACACCGCCCCTTTTTGCAGATCTCGCAACGCGATCTGTTCAACATACTGTTGTATATCACGGTCGATCGTCAGCATCACACCTGCCGTCGCGTTATTCAACGTGTTTGTAACAACGGGGTTTGTGTCCGCCAAGAGATGTCCTGCCGCGTTGACGAGGTAGGTAACGCATAGTTCACCGCTGCACTCCTGTAACAAGGCGTTATACGCCGATTCCAGCCCCACCGCACCGCTTCCGTCCGCGTTCAAATACCCGATCAAGTGCGGAGCATACGTGCGCTCACCGTATCGACGCGGTATAAAAAAACGACGCACACCCCGCACGTCGGGAAAGTCGTCGTCCGCCAGCGTCACGATCGGTCGCCCACCTTCCAAGCGCGCGGCCAAAACGGAAAAGGTATCTTTTTCCAAATGTTCGGCAAGCAAACTCATTGTGCGGGTATACGGTGCAATGCATAGCCGTAATTCGGTGGTTTCGTTCACAAGCGGCCGCCCGTTGCGATCATAGAATCCTCCTCTGGCAGAACCCACCCGCACCGTAGTGGTGGATTGTCCTTCCACCACCGCTGAAGCGGGATTCTCCGCCAACGTCAAATAATGGGCTGTCAATCCGCAAAAGGTACAAAACAACAGCGCCATAACCGCCACCGCACGTTTATACATTTTTAACCCCGTCCTTTCGGTAACATTGTGCACCGAAAGCGGGATATGTATGCAAAGAGCGCGTGTTCAGCTGTGAACACGCGCTCTTTTGTGTCATTATATCTTTCGACGCAACAGACTGCCCGGTGTAATCGGACGGTGACACGGCACAGAAAACAGCATCGTCGGATGCGGTGTGGCTTCGATTGCCATCCCCTCTTCGTCGTGTAATGCCGTAACAGGAAGCAGAAAAGGTTCACATCCCGGTTCCAATACCTCCAGCGTTTCGCCAACGCAAAAACGGTTGCGTTGAGAAGCGATAAGGACCCCGTTTTTCCATGAAACCGCAACCGCCGCCACTTGATATTCCCGCACATAACCGCCATACGCCAAATTCTGATCGGGTGTGTTAAAGTAAAACCCGGTGGTGTACGGACGGTGACTGACCTTTTGCAATTCGTCCACCACCCATGGCGGCGGTGTATATTCCTTGGAAAATCCCGAGGCAATAAAGCCGTCCGTTGCCACACGGTAGGCATTGGTGGTTACCGCCGCATAATACGCCGCCTTGGCACGCCCTTCGATCTTAAAGGACGTCACTCCTGCATGGTACAATGCAGGGATATGTTCGATCATATTCAAATCGTTTGCATTGAAAAGATACGATCCGTGTGCATCCTCTTCCACCGTATACCGTTTTTCGGGGGCAGAGGGTTCTATCACCTCATATCGCCATCGACAAGGTTGTGCACAATCCCCGTGGTTGGCGTCACGTCCCGTGAGATAATTGGAGATCAGACACCGTCCCGAATACGACATGCACATCGCCCCGTGCACAAAACACTCGATTTCCAGATCGGTAGCTGTTTTGGCGCGAATCTCCGCAATTTCTTCGAGCGACAATTCTCTCGCCAACACCACACGTGATGCACCCATATCGTACAATTCCCGCGCGGTTTGATAATTTACCACACCAAACTGTGTGGAAACGTGTAGCGGTAATGACGGGGCATACCGTTTGGCCAGACCGATCACACCGAGATCGGCCGCAATTAACGCGTCCACACCCGCCGCCGCGGCCGTTTCAAAATAGGCAGGCAATTGCTCGATCTCCGTGTTGCGGGGCAGAATGTTGCAGGTAAGATAAACCGCCGCCCCCTTAGCGTGCGCTTTTATCACCGCTTCTTTTAACTCCGCTTCATCGAAATTTTGCGGTGCGGTGCGCATACCGAATTGCGGCATGGAAAGATACACCGCATCCGCACCGTACTGCAACGCGGCTTCCAACCGTTCCGCATCACCCGCAGGTGCTAACACTTCCGGTTTTTTACACACAGCCTATCTCTCCGTTCTCTCTTGAATTTCTGCCCAAACCGCTAAATGTTCGTCATAGGTGGCGGAATAGTATACCGTACCGTCCGCAACATCGTACACAAAGAAATAACACGCGGCACAAAGTTCTTCATCCGAAGGGGATACCGCCGCCGATAAAGCAGCCCAACCGGGGTTTGCAATTGCCCCCACAGGTAATCCGCGGCAAATGTATGTATCATACACCGTTTCATCCGGGTTCTCCCCCGCTTCGGTCAATTCACGCAGATAGGCGGTGGTCACATCGCATTGCAGTCGCGGGTAATGCGGACTCTCCAGACGGTTTTGCAACACCCGCGATATGCGGGGCATATCCTGCGTGCTCCCCGCTTCGCGTTGAATGATCGAGGCCAAGGTCACCGCTTCATCCAATGTGAACCCGCTTGCCGCAACGGCGGGTTGCAAGGTTTCATACTTCTTTTGAAAGTTGTCCAGGAATCGCCGTACCGCCGCCTCACCACTACACCCGCGATAAAACTCATACGTGTCGGGAAACAGATACCCTTCCAGGCGGTAATACCGCCCGTTTGGTGTTCCGTCTTCGCTAACGGTCGTCACGTCGTCAAGAAAAACGTAGTCCGAAAACTCACCTTCTTGCACCGCACGTAAAAATTCCGCCGCTTCGCACACACCTTTCGATTCCATCAGCGTGGCAATCATCTGTACTGTGTATCCCTCGGGTACGGTAACTATCACGGTACGCGACAGGGTGGTGACATTCGCATAAACCGTTTGCGACGTTGCGGGTGTTTCAGCCGGCGTAGTGTGGCTTTTCAATCCGTTGACAAGCGACACAACACCGAAAACTGCCAATCCCACCGCAAGGAACAACACCGCAACAATGCCGACGATCAACCAAACGATACGTCTTGAATCAAAACCGCAAACGGGACACGCGCCGTGACGCGTCTCCCGTTCGTAGTTGCATTTCGGACAATGCATGCTGTTTCTCCTTAAATTCCGTAGTGACTGCAAACAATTCCGTGATCGGTTGCGTTGGTGGTGTAATACGTCACACCGGTATCCAGATCGGTGGCAAAGAAGTAGTAATCCCCTGCCGTATTCCACGCATCTTTTTGATAGCGCAAAGGTGCAAATGCACTCCCCTCCACGTCGTTGCTCGCACGATAGGTCATATATCGCTTGATCTCGTCCAACGTAGCAGGTTCCAACACCGCTTGGATCGCTTTCATACCGGGGTTGTTGATCGCACCGGGAATCAATCCATTATGCGCATAACTGTTATAGGCGTCGGCATCCACCTTCAGCCCCTCCACCGCCAGGTTCAAGCTCTTGTAGTAATCTGTGGTGGAATCACACTCCAAGCGTGGAAACAGCGACGGGTTCTTCATGCGGTTGATCAACACGCGCGCCACTTTAGACCACTCGTCGCTCCCCGCTTCCGCTTGCACAATGGAGGCCAAAATCACCACATCGTTCAAATTCAGATTGACACCCAATTCTTCAGCCGCCATCTGAATTTTTGTTCTCATCGTGGTGTCGATGCGGTTATCAAAGTTCGTGAGCAATTTACGCACAACCGTTTCTCCGGTACTGCCGGTATAAAACTCATACGTATCGGGATACAAATATCCTTCCAGCGCATACCCGCGCCCCGCATACGCTCCCGTTTCTTCGGGGATAGATGCCACGAACGAATAATCGGAATAGTTACCATTCAACACCGCATCGTAAAATTCCTTTTTGGTACACACCGAGTTTTCTTCCATCAAGGCGGCGATCTTATCCACCGTGAAACCTTCCGGAATGGTGATCGTTACCACTTTACGCGGCACACCGACACGAAGCATATCCACAATGTTTCCGTACCCCATATTGGCGGTAAAAGTATATACACCCGACTTAAACTCGCTGTCTTCACCCGTGATATTCGAATAAAGTTTGAAGAAAAACGGATGGTTGATCAACCCGTTCTCTTTCAAAACCGCACCGATCGTTTCGGAGGTCGCACCTTCCTCCACAACCACACGCACGTTCCTGCCCGACTTTCCGATACCGGTCAGATCCAATGCGGCCATAATGATCACACACGCCAGCACCAACGACACGCCGAGGATGGCCAGCACGTAAAACGTGCCGCCGGCACACCCCCATAACGCACGTTCTTTTTCGCCCATACGCGCCCGTTTCTTGCGGCGCTTTTCCTTGGGTTCTTTCTCTTCTTGTAACGTGCGTTGTTCGGTTATTTCCTCCGCCTCGTTCGTTGTCACCTCTTCCGGTAACACGTCCGCCGGCTCTTCCAACACATCGGCAACTTCGGTATCGGTTACCGTTTCGGTCGTTTCGGGCACGGGGGGCTCTTCATACTCGCCAAACTCATCCTCGATATCCATTTCCAACCGAAAGGCTGCCACCTTGGCGCTGCGCTCATCCGCAGGTTTCACATCCTCTTCAACTGCCGCCGAGTTCTGCTGTGCAGACTCTTGCTCTGCTTTTTTCACACTCAATTCCGCCAAGATCTCATCCAACGTATCCGACATATTACGCCACCTCCTTCGGTAATATCAACAAATTCCATTCAGCGTTTACCGTACGTTTCCCGCGGACGGTGCGCGGCGGTACGGCGCAAATACCGTTCGGTAACCAACAATTCCACGGGACGATCAAACCGTCCGTGCGGCAATTTACGTTGCACACAATCGCTGTAACAAATACCGATCATCACGCCGTCGTATTTGGACAAAAAGCGATCGTAATACCCCTTTCCATATCCCAAACGGAACCCGTTCCAGTCATAGCTCAAAGCGGGAACCACACATAAACTGTCCGCGAAGTTCTCAATCAACTTTTCCTTATCGGGCACCGGTTCCAACACACCGAACGTACCCGGTTCCAGCTCCGCAATACTGTCGATGCGATAGAACTCCATCTGGCGTGTACCGGGCACACACCGCGGCACAGCCACGGTCTTTCCTTCGGCCAACGCGCGCTCAATAATGCGGAAGGTGTCCACCTCGATCTTGGTGGATACGTAAATCAACAACAACCGACACCGCTGATACTGCCAAAGCGAAGCCACTCTGGCGGCGATCGTTTCATCGATCTGCGCCTTTTCTGCAGGCGGCATGGCTGCACGTTGTTGCTTATACTTTTGACGAAGCCCCTCTTTGATCGGGCGAATATCCGCTACGGGCATTGTAACACCTCCCGAAGGTGTTCGGCTTCCTCTTGTGAACGAAGCACAGAAACCAACGCCAGGCCGAAATCTACCGCCGCACCCGCACCGCGCGCAGTAACGATGCGCCCGTCGATCTCTACCGATGCGCCCGTGGGTTGTGCTTCGTGTAATTCGCCTTCAAAACCCGGATAGCAAGTGGCCCGTTTGCCTCGCAACAACCTCTTGTGCCCCAAGATCGACGGTGCGGCACAAATCGCCGCGATCACAACACTTTCACGCACGGCACAGTCTAATGCTGCCGATACCGTACGGGATGCCTCCAGATTCTTAGTACCCGGCATGCCGCCCGGCAAAATCACCGCTTCCATATCGTCCGGCGTGAACGCTTCTTCGGTAATATCCGCCACGAACACAACTCCGTGCGAACCCGTTACCTCACGGCCACCGATACCCACCGTTTGCACCGAAAGTCCTGCACGGCGCAGAATATCGATCGGCGCCAAAGCCTCGATCTCTTCAAATCCGTCGGCCAAAAAAACATATACCATAGTGTATGCACCTTCTTTTATTCCAATGAAAAACCCATATACCAACCGCTGTTTGCGGTATCTATTGCTTTTACGGCACGAAACATCCCGTATTCCTGTTCGTTTTCGCCCGAAAGGGACGGTGTGACAACATCCAACTTCTGACAAGCGAAACACCTTGCCAGAGAAGCCAACACCGTTTCTCTGTCCTGTGGTTTGCAAAGCAGTTCGGTAACGGTAAGTTTATCGTCGCCACACCGATACATGGCCATTCCCTTTGTCGAAACCACCATACCGCCTTTTTCCAAATGTTTCACCGCATAGTCGGTTACACGATCCGACCATAAAACGTGCGGTATACCGCACATCGAAAGCCAATACCGCCGACACACCGCATAGTTATCCGTCACCTTTTGCCACGTCAAATCGATATCTTCCGTGAAAAGTTCTTTTGCTTTACAGCTAAAAGATTCAACAGAAAACGCAGAGTGAAACCCGAGCCTTCTGTAATAATCAAAAAGTGACGGTTCTCCGGGGCGTAAAAACAATCCCCACACATCGGCATCCCGCGCACAGCGGACAATTTCTTCCAAAAGAACAGGGAAACACCCTTTTCCACGGGATTTTGTAGCGGTAACTGCCGCATACACGTACCACACGGAGCATGACGTGCCGCCGTGCATCAATGCGGCAGGAATCACAAACGCCATGCTTTGTGTTTCGCCGTCCTGTTGCAAAAGCAAGCACCGAGCCTCTCCGCGAAGCGCTTTCAAAAACTCGTGAATATCCTCTTCGGTATCATCGGGAAACCCTTGTTTCCACAACGACAATATATCCTGCGTATGGCGGTTATCCGCCCACACAAACCGCATCACGGGCACCGCCTCCTTTATCATTTAAGCGCACATAAAATCTTTTTGACAAGCGCCGCGGGATGATACGACAGTTTGGCACGTCGTAAACCTTCCGCCCCTACATCATTTTCACGGTTAATGTAAGTGTATTGTGCAACGGTGTGCCGTGCAAACTCCCGATTGATCACCGCATACGCCTTTTCATAGCCTGTCAGCGCCTTTTCCACTAACGTATCAAACGTATCGCCCCCAAGCGGCGCACCGAACGTAAACGCCGCAACAACACCGTTTACCCGAATCAACCCACCAACCAACTCCACTTCGTGTCGGTGTAACAACAACTCTCGGATCGCTTCGTTTTCCGCCTGCAACGCACCGTCGGGATCGCCAAACGCTTCGGTTCGGTTACAATACCACGCATCCGCCGCCCAAGCCACGTCCGCCGCGTTGTCGTCCCGCAGTTCTTCATACGTCCACGCATGTTCCCGCGAAAAGGCCGCAATATGATTGCGTTTTGCATGGTAACTTCGTCCCGAAAGGGATGCAAGATCTTCCGTGCGGTAAAGATAATCAAATTCATCACGATATTCTTCGCGTGAAATGACGGTATATTCTGCCGACAGGCGGTCGATATCCTCATCCCCATAACCGAACACATACAGCGGTTCGCCGTTGGCACGAGAATGCTCATACAAGGCCCGCAACGCTTGCGCGGTGTTTGTTCCCGCGGGTGCCAGATAATGCGGGAAATCCCCGCCGAAACGCACCACAACGCACCCTTCCACCAACGCGACTTGCGTATCAAAGTGTTCCCGCCACGCCATCATATTGGCAAAGCTGTATTCACAGCAACGCGACGGAGCCTCTTTCAGCAGCGGCATACACCACGCGGCATCTTCGTAAGTGGGGGCGTGAAACGAAAGGTCGACACTCAAAGCGCAATATCTCCTTTAACGGCGGTCAGAATATCCGCTGTAATATCTTCGATGTTTCGCGGTTCACCGTCGGTGGCGCAAGAAATCACGTGCCATCCCCATCGCTCGGCCACATACAAAGCCGCGGGACGACAAGCCGCAAGGTAGGCGGCATCCCGTTCGTGAATATCCTTTTTGGCGGCATCTCCCGCATAACGGGACATAACCAACTTATCCGCTACTTCCGGCGGCATATCCAAAAACACCACGCTGTTCGGGCGCGGCAACCCCAAGCGGTCATACTCAAACTCCTGCAACCACGCAAGATACGCATCCCACTCCTCACGGGGCAACTTGGACATCTGGTGGATCGCATTGGAGGTCACGTAACGTGCCGCCACGATCAGATCTCCGCGTTCATATTCCGTTTGCCAGAACTGTTTAAAACTGGCATAACGATCCACGGCATAAAACGACGAAGACGCATAGGCGTTGACATCCGAAGGGTTCTTGCCCAAACTGCCTTCCAAATACAGTTTTACCAATGCCGAGGAAGGATTCTGATAATCCGGAAACGAGATTTGTTTGTAGGGTATCCCGCTTTGACGGAAATACGCATCCAGCCGTTCAAGCTGCGTGCTTTTTCCGCACCCGTCCAGACCATCCACCACGATCAGGCGTCCCATATGCTCACTCCTTCAGCGCGGCAAAGGCGGCACGCACTTCGGCCGTTTTGCCACAGCACATTTTCCCTTCGGGACACGGACCACTCACGCAGGAAGGGCCGGATTTTGCAAACAGATGCGGCGCCGCTTCATAACACAGGCGAAGCATTTCGGTCGCCAGGGCGCGAATCTCCCATTGCGCGCGGTTGCAGCAACGCAGGTGGAAGAAATTACGCAAACTGCGCACATTCATCGTCATAATGATCTTGGTGGTACAGGCATTGGGAAGCACGAAGCGCGCATCTTCAATCGCCCGCTTTTCCGCGGCTTTGGCCGCCGCTTCGGGCGTCATGCCCTCCGCTTCAAACGCGGCTTGATGTTTGACACGCAACATATCCGCCAAACGCTCGTAATGTGCCTGATCCTCTGCCATAGCACGTTGGAACTCCTCTGCCGCTTCGGGAATATCCGCGATGGCGGGCGGGGTTACGTAAGAAAAATTGTTTTCTGCCACGTAACGCTGGCTTTGCACGCTGAACGACGCAATGCGATGGCGCGTAATTTCCGCCAGCAACGAGCGCGAAACTTCTTCAATGCCGAATGTAAAGGTAACGTGTTCGACAGGACTGTCGTGTCCCAGATCGCCCAGCATCTCCACAAATTTGGCCGCCTTTTCAGGGGTGAGCATTTCACTCACTTCGTCGATCGTCGCGGGAGAATAGCAAAGCCGCGCCGCCACAGCAATGGTCTGTTCGGGGTTCGGGGTATGGGTGATCAATTTCACCTTCATGCTAACCACTCCTTGTATTCAAAGATACATAATGCTATATTTAGCTTATTATAACAGATATGAACCGCAACCGCAACACAAAAACAAAAAAATCCTCCGAAAAGCAACAAAAAAACCGAGATTTCGGTCTCGGTTTTTTTGCTCGTTTATGAATTAGAGAATTTTGTGATTTTCCCAACAGCATATTGTAATATAAGTCGCGCATCGGTGGAATCGATCTTGTTATCGCCGTTCACATCGGCGGCCGCTTGGTTGGCAAGGGAGGTAACCTTACCCACCGCATACTGCAACACCAAGCGCGCGTCGGTAGAATCAATCTTATTATCGGCATTCACGTCACCCCAAGCAATGTCGCCGTCCGTGTTACGGCCGATGGTGCTTGTTTCGCTGCGCGAAGCATAGAAGTAATCGATATACATATCGGTTTCCGTTTCGATCGCATCGTCGGTATCTGCCATCAACATAACCCAGAAACCGGACACGTTGATTTCGCCCTGGAACGATGCGGGCAAGGTCGCGGTGTTCCCGCTTGCCACAACGGCGCTGTCGTCATCCAACAGATACACACGCACGGTTTTGGCATCCTTGTTGCGCGCATCGTATTCTACCGCCAAACGATAATACGTACCAAACGTAATATCTGCCAACTTGGAATTGTCTTTCAGGTAAACACCACCGGTCTTATCAATGGTGATGATCTCCTCGTTCCGCACGGATTGATTGATCGCGGAGATGTAGAGGGTGATCTCGCTCAACTCAACATCCCGCATTGAATCCACTTTAAAGCGCCATTCCAAACGATACAGATCTTTCTTTGTACCCGCTGTCAATTCAAACGGCGTCTTTTCTTTGGCGTTCTGTCCCGCTGTCAACCCCTGCATAAATTGCATGGCGTTCTGACGCAGACGCACTTCGCCGCGACGAACGTTCGCGTTCGTTGCATCCTGCACGCGATAGTCGGAAGTGCTCGAAAAAGCGTAACCGTCAAACGCTTCGGTCGCCATCAGTTCGGAATCTTCGGTAAAGCTCACGTTTTGCGGCACCGACCAACGGGTACGGTTCGGGAACATATAGGAGAAATCTCCCATCTTCTCCTGTGCGGGCGGTTCAATCGTGTAACAGCCGCCTTTGATGAAGAGTTGATCTTGGTTCTCACTTGCCAGCTCCTCTTGCCAGTTGCCACCGAGTTGCAAAGCATACATCGACAGAATACCGTCGTTGTTCATCTCGAACCGCTTGGTGTTGTCGTGGTTGATAGTGGCGTTGACCACCGTGAGTTTGCCGCCGTCCACACGGATCGCCGCATTGGCAGACGGGCCCCACTCAACCATATTCGCAAGGGTAACCTCACCGTTGAAGGTTTTGGTCAACCAAATGTCATAAATGGGATCGGTCGCTTGATTCACAGCCCAACGTCCCGTTGCGTCATCCGAACCGGCCTGGTTGAACGCGCACGCCTGATATCCAGCAAACTGCACGTCTTCCATCGCTTCGATCTTAATGCCGACGGTTTGGTAGTCCACACCATGGCCGAAAATGCGGGCGTTGGCCGCTTGGCCGTTTTCATCCACCAGATGAACACCGATGTACCCCGCATAGTTGAAGCAGTTGTGCACGATCTGATCGTTCACATCGCCCAATTGCAGAACGATGGAGTTGTTGTTGAACTGTGCCTGCATCGGCTGATGGAACGCAGAACCGAGTGCGCCCGAATTCTCAAACCCGCCGAAACCGGCCCATTTGCCGGGTGCTTCGAGAATAGAGTTGTAGTTCAACTGATAGTTGCGGATAATGCCGCCCGTGGAACCGTTTCCCACCACGAAACCGCGGTTGTAGAAATGCCCCGCCACGTAATCGATGTAGTGATTGTCGCAACGATAGGTTTTGAAGTCCACGCTGTTCCAACCGTTACGCACCGAGGTGTTCACGATGTAGATATCCGAACCCGTGCCGCGGAACAGGAAGGGGTACGGAATGAAATCGAACTCGTAATAGTCATCGTACACATCGATCGGTGCCACCGTGATCGGTTCGCGCCCTTCTTCCTTCGCGGCCTTATTTTCCGCCGCCTGTGCCGCTTCGGTTGCCTGCTTGGATTTTGCGGCATTATACGCCTTATCCACCACACGATAGGTCGCGTTTTGCATCGGATAGTTGAAGATCACACCACGCACACCGCTGTTTTCCGCCAACGTAACGGTAGCGGTTGTGGTGTACTGCGTCTTTCCCTTTTCAATGGGCGTATACACCATAATAATGGAGTTTTTCGCCCTTGCCTGTGCGCCGAAGTCGCCCGTACCGCGCAACTCCACCCCACTCGGAATGTCCAACGTGCCGTCCACGCGATAAATACCGGGAATCAAGAACAGCGTGCCGCCCCCCTGCTTACCAAGGGTTGTCAGGTGCTTTTGCAACGCTTCGGTCACATCGGCGTTCCCTGTGGTATCCATGTCATCCGCAAGGATGGACGCATTCCCCGCAGGGCCGATCTCTTTTTCAAGTTCCTCCTTGGTAACGGGAGTATACTCATCGATATCGGCTCTCTCTGCCTCATATTTCAAAGAACAAAACGCGATGTTGTCATACACGATCTCTTTATGATAAGAATCGGTATTGCCGAGCAACACGGCGGAAACCGTGCCGTAATCCATCACAACCTGCGGTTGGGTGGTCATCAACCGGTTGTTGATAAGAATGTTGTTGCCGCCTTTCAAAGATACCGTACCGCCGCGGACGGTGGAAGCATGCATGCTCATACGCACCGCGCTGGCTTGGAAAACAGCCGCCTGAGTGGCTTGGATATCCATATTGGTCATCTGCAAAACACCGTCAGCCCCTTCGGGGAGATAGATGCCGTATTCGCAATTCTTAATAACAAAATCCGTCAGCATTTCGGAATTGCCGCTGATGCCATGGGCAAACACACCGTATTTACAGCCGTTGATCTCAAATCCCGTACATTGACCGTTGGGATATCCGCCGCCAGCCGATATGTCAAAGAACAAGGCCATGTTATAACCGCGGATGTCGCAGAACGCCGCATACGACCAGTCGATACGACGCAGAATGATACCGATCGCATAATCGTAAAGCTGATTTTTCAATGTTTCGCGCTCTTTATCCGTAGTCGGGGCATTGGGCAATCCCGAACGTTCCCAATATTTCGCCGCAAAACGGATATTCTGAATACGAGCAATATCAATAACATGGTCGAAATCAATACCGATGTTCAACGGTGTTCCGTAAACATCCCACGCGTTCGGCGAATTGGCGGTATTCACGTTTTGAATACCGAAGTAGGAGTTAACCAACGTCACGTTTTGCACGAAAGTATAACCGCCCGTGCTGATCGAAGGCGGATACATGGCAATGTTCTCCACCGTCTGTTCGGGATACCAAATGTTGAAGTTGGATAATTTGCTGCTGCCACTCATCGAAATAAACGCCGCGCCATCGGTGCTTCCGCGCCCGCCGTACACTTCAAGAATCGTGCCGCGGATTTCGGGATGATCGTCGGGATTCAGCCACTCGCCGATAATAGAAACACCGGCAGGTACACGCACGTTGCCATAGAACGGATAATTGCCCGCGGGAATGAACAGCGTGCCGCCACCGGCATTGCTGAGCCCTTCCAGAAGCGAGTTCACCACCGAGGTGTAGTCTCTGTAATCGAACCCTTTCGCCATCAATTCCGCTTCGTAATCCGAAACGTATTCTTTCAAGTTGTAGCCTGCTATAGTCTTGGTACTGTCGTCATACCCTTTGGTAAACTGCACCTCTTTCCACACGGGAGGGTGCGGTTCAAACGTGCCGTCACCAAGCGGCATCTCCTCGGCGGTGGGGCGATCCTCTTCCGCTACCGTAAGGTCCACCACACAGAGGTTAGCGATCTTAAACGTACCGGTTGCGCCCGCATATTTGTCCGGTGCGCTTTTTTCAGGTCCTATCAAATGAAGACGGGTAAAGTTAAACCCGGCAGAGTTAAACCCCGTGCCTGCGAACAAAGAAAACGGCAGAACGATACGTTTCCATTCGCCTTCGCCGAAACTCAACGAATTCGGCCACGCCATGATTTCGTTTTCATCCGGAACACCGCTGGAGGTGATCTCAAACTGACCGCCGAGATATCCGCTGTTCATATACTCCATGAACGCTTGATCGCCCGTCACAAACGTATCCATTTGGAAACCGACCGACGCGGGATCTTTATCGTAGCCGTATCTTGTCAGATCAATCGGCTCAAACTTAACATTCGGCGAAGTCCACATTCCACCGCCGACTGTCAAGGTTGCCGTCACATTGGCTTGAAACGCGGGCAACTCTTTAATGATATACTCCTTTTCCTTCTCCTCTGCCAAAACGGTAATTCCCGTCACGCTCACGAACGGAACAAGCAGACAGACACACAGCAAAAACGCCAAAACTCTTTTCATACACGTATTCCTTTCTTGAAAAAGCTATCCAGCAGCAATGCCTTATGTTGTAACATATATAATTATATAGTAGCCTACTTCGGTGTGTCAAGCGTTTTTTATTCACCCGTTTCAATTCGAAAACATTTCGAGGTGTATTGGGTATACTTTACCAACGCTAAAGCACCAATCAAAACCACTAGTAAACTAGTGGTTTGCTCAGACCCTAGAAGGGTCAGTACTTGCTGACCCCTCTAAGGG
>JAZSHJ010000075.1:0-6736 GCA_045533175.1 Acutalibacteraceae bacterium | reverse complement strand
GATCCTGCGCCCGAAGTTCGATGTGGTGCTGAACACGTTGGAAAAGCATTTGGGCGGCAAGGATATTGCACGTTGGCACCGCCCCACGGGCGGCTATTTCGTGAGCGTAGACGTCCCCGGCTGTGCCACCGAGATCATCCGCTTATTGCGTGAAGCGGGTGTGAAAATGACCGAAGCGGGCGCACCTTTCCCGTATCATCACGATCCCGACGACATGACCATCCGCATTGCGCCCACCTACCCGTCGGTGGCGGAGTTGCAGGAGGCAATGGAACTGTTCTGCATCTGCACCGAGATGGCGGCGCTGAAAAAATCGGTGTAATGATAAAAAAACACCGTCAAAATTTGGATAAAGCATAGAATTTGGAAAGAAACGCCCGGAAATGTTGACATTTTCGGGCGTTAGTTATATAATAGTTCTATTAGCGCGGACTCCGCGCAAGTAAGTATTGGAGGAACTACCGATGAAGCGCACAGCAAAACCCATTTTCTTCATTGTGGCGCTGGTGATCTTTGCGTTGGCGTACACGTCCATCTTCGGCGTGCACACCTATTACGGCGATCGTCAGGACACGGTGATCCGCGGTGCTTCGGAGATTCGATTCGGTATCGATATCCGCGGCGGCGTGGACGCAACCTTCGGTGCCAAGGATGCAAACATCCAGGTGACCGCAGAACAACTGGACGGTGTGAAGGCCGTCATTGAGGAACGTTTGGTTCACAAAAACATAACCGACTATGAAATTTACGCCGATACGGCCAACAAACAGGTGGTCGTGCGGTTCCCGTGGGAAGCGGACGAGAGCAACTACGATCCCACCGAAGCGTTGGAAGAGATCGGCCAGACGGCTCAACTCGCATTCCACATCGGCGATGCTACCGATTCCACCACCGGCCGTCCCACCGGCGATTTGGTATTGACGGGCAACGACGTGCAGACGGCGCGTGCGGGACAAGATCCCGAATCGGGCGAATACGTCGTGGAACTCACATTGAAGGAATCGGGCAAGAAGGCGTTTGCCGATGCCACTCAGAAACAGTATAACAACAACAAGGGTCCCATCTCCATCTGGTTGGACGATCAGATGATCTCCGCACCCAATGTGCAGGCGGTCATCACCAATGGTGAAGCGGTCATTTCGGGCAACTTTGAAACGATGGCGGATGCACAGGACCTGGCGAACCTCATCACTTCGGGTGCTCTTCCGTTTGAACTGGAAGTGAAGAGCAGCGGCACCATCAACCCCACGATGGGCGTGAAGGCGCTGGATGCAATGGTGATCGCAGCGGTTATCGCCTTTGTGCTGATTGCGGCGTTCATGTTGGTGTACTACCGTGTGCCCGGCTTTGTGGCGGTTATCGCCCTGCTCGGTCAGGTTGCGGGTTCGGTCGCGGCGGTGTCGGGTTACTTCGGAGTGTTCAACAGTTTCACCCTCACGCTGCCCGGTATTGCGGGTATCATCCTCTCCATCGGTATGGGCGTGGATGCCAACGTTATCACGGCAGAACGCATTAAAGAAGAACTTCGTGCGGGTAAGACCATCGACGGTGCGATCCGTTCGGGTTCCAAGGAATCCTTCTGGGCCATCTTCGACGGCAACATCACGGTTATCATCGTGGCGGCCGTGTTGATGGGTGTGTTCGGCCCGTCCGACAGCGTGTTCGGCTGGTTGCTCAGCCCCGTGATGCGCTGGTTCCCGGTGGCGACCACCGGCGCGGTGTACTCCTTCGGTTACACCTTGCTTGTCGGTATCGTGTTCAACTTTATTATGGGTATGACCGCATCCCGCTTGATGCTGTCCTCGCTTTCGCGCCAGAAGTGGCTGCGTAAACCCTGGCTGTACGGAGGTGAGCGATAATGAAAAAGGAAATGAATTTTATCGCTATGCGCAAAACGGCCGTGATCGTGTCGTTGTGCATCTTCGCGGTGGGTATCCTGTTTAACATCATTTTCGGCACGGGGATGGACATCTCCTTCAGCGGCGGTACGCTGGTGCGTTACAGTTACAGCGGCGACTTGAACGTGGATGCGGTGGATGCCGCAGCCAAAGCGGTGCTCGGCAACGGTGCCAAAGCCACGCTCGAAAATGTGGATAACACCGACGTGGTGAGCGTGACGCTGGCCAACGAGATCTCGCTGGAACAGCAATCGGCGTTGGAAGATCGCTTGGAAAAGGATTTTGCGGCGCATTCCTTGAAACAGGTGGAATCCAAGACGCTGTCGGCTCCCATGGGGCGTCAGTTCTTCGTGAAGTGCTTGGTGGCGGTGGCTCTGGCCGCGCTGTTCCTGCTTGTGTACGTGGGATTCCGTTTCCGCCGCATCGGCGGTGTGTCGGCCGGCCTGTTTGCGCTGTTGGCGCTGGTGCACGACTTGATCATTTGCTATTTTGTGTTTGTTATCTTCCGTATTGATATTGACGACAACTTCGTCGCGGTGATGCTGACCATTCTCGGTTACTCGCTCAACGATACCATCGTTGTTTTCGACCGTATCCGTGAAAACCGCCGTCGCCATAAGAACATGGCGATCGACGACGTGGTCAACCTCAGTATCAACCAGTCCTTCACCCGTACCCTCGTTACCGCCATTGCGGTGTTCGTGGCGATTGCGGTCGTGGTGATTGTGGCGCTCATCATGCGGATCGATTCCATCATGAGTTTCGCCTTGCCGATGATGTTCGGTGTTATCTCCGGTTTCTATTCCTCCGTGTTCCTCAGCGCACCGCTGTGGGCTTTGTGGAAATCGAAGAAAGCCGAAAAAGAATAATACGTGAGTGCCCCAAAACCCGTTCTGTTTTGCAGAACGGGTTTTTCTTGTGCAACACTTGAAAACAGCGTGGTTTTTTGCTATCATAATAGAAGAAGGGCGGTGATGGAATGGCACGGTTGACACTTACGACTTCGGTGCAATATATAAAAGGAGTGGGCGAAAAGACGGCGGCACATTTTGCGCGGCTGCACATTCGCACGGTGGAAGATCTGTTGCGCCATTTTCCGCGGGCATACGAAGATTGGTCACAAACGGTGAAGATTGCCGCCGCCCCGCACGGAGAAACCTGCTGTGTGCGTGCCACGGTGTTGACCGACGTGCAAACCCACCCGATCCGCAAGGGAATGACGCTGTTCAAATTTACCGTGAGTGACGGACAAAGCAGTATGCAGGTCACCTTGTTCAACAACAAATTTCTCGCCGCCCGCATTAAGCGCGGGTGTGAATATCTGTTTTTCGGTACGGTCACGAACGGCTTTGGCCGTTATGAAATGTCGTCGCCGCTGATCGAACTCGCTTTGGGTGGCGCACGTATACGTCCCATTTATCGGCAGACAGAAGGACTCACCACCCGTTCCATTGCCAAAGCGGTGGAACGTGCCCTGCCTGTATTGGTAACGGAAGAGGACGTGTTGCCTCCCGATGTGCGCGGTCGGTATGATCTGTGTACGGCGGGCTATGCGTATCAAAACATTCATTGTCCGCACGATCACGAGGCGTGGGCGATTGCTCGCCGCCGTTTGGTGTTTGAAGAACTGTTGTTGTTGCAACTGGGGCTTTTGCAGATGAAAGGACGCACCCGTGCGGTGGCAGGTACGCCCGTACGGGAAGACCACAGCGAGGCGTTTTGGACATTGTTGCCGTTTACCCCCACGGGTGCACAGCGCCGCGCGGTGGCGGATTGCGTGCGAGATATGCAAAGCGGCCTGCCCATGAGCCGTTTGGTGCAGGGCGATGTCGGTAGCGGCAAAACAGCGGTGGCGGCGGGTGTGGCCTACACCGTGATTCAAAACGGTGGGCAGGCGGCCATGATGGCTCCCACCGAAATTTTGGCGGAGCAACACGCAAACACACTCGAAAAACTGTTGTCCCCTGCGGGGATTCACGTGGGGTTGCTCACGGGCAGTATGTCTGCCGCCGAAAAGCGGGCGGTGCGCGAGGGATTGCGTGACGGCCGGTTGCAGTTTGTGGTTGGCACACACGCGCTGTTATCGGATGGGGTGGAGTTTTCCCGTCTTGGTTTGGTAATTACGGACGAACAGCACCGTTTTGGCGTGGCGCAGCGCGCCCGCTTGGCGGAAAAAGGGGAGAACCCGCATCTTTTGGTTATGTCCGCAACACCCATTCCGCGCACCTTGGCGCTGATTATTTACGGCGATCTGGACGTGTCGGTGTTGGATGAATTGCCGCCCGGTCGACAGCCCATTGCTACCTATGCGGTGGGCGGTGCCAAACGCGAGCGCGCGTACGGATACGTGCGCAAACATCTGGACGAAGGGCGGCAGGCGTATATCGTGTGTCCGCTGGTGGAAGAAAGCGAAGAGGGAAGTGACCTTGCCGCCGCCACCGAAACGGTGGAAACGCTGCGCCAAGGCGCGCTGGCCGGTTACCGTGTGGCCTTGATGCACGGACGGATGAAAGGGACGGAAAAAGAGGCTGTGATGGCGGCCTTCGCCCGCGGCGAAGTGGACGTGTTGGTTTCCACCACCGTGGTCGAAGTGGGGGTGGACGTACCCAATGCCGTGATTATGGTGATCGAAAATGCCGACCGTTTCGGCTTGGCACAGTTGCACCAATTGCGCGGTCGCGTGGGACGCGGAGAATATGCCTCCACCTGTATCCTTATTTCGGATGCGCAAAACGAGGAATCGCGCCGCCGCCTTACCGTGATGTGCCAAACCACCGACGGGTTTCGCATTGCGGATGAAGATCTGAAACTGCGCGGGCCGGGCGACTTTTTCGGCAACCGTCAGCACGGCTTGCCGCAACTGAACATTGCCGACTTGCTTTCGGATGCGGCGTTGCTCGGTGCCGCCCGCACCGCCGCCGCATCGGTAATTGCGGAAGATCCCACCCTGTCACTTCCCCAACACCGTGCCCTTGCGGCCGCCGTGGAGCGTTTGTTCCAACGCGTGGGGGACAGCGGATTGAATTGATAGAAAAACGCGCCGTTTTGGAAGAAGTTCCAAAAAACGGCGCGTTTTTTTGGTGGTGTTTTTTGGCGGGAATCGGTTGACTTTTTGGACGGTGTATGGTAAATGTAGGGTAAACCAACAACGGATGGGGGAAGAGAAAATGGCCATTAAAGAAATTGTGATCCAAGGTGTACCGTTCGGCCGTCCCGATACGGCGAATATCCTGCGTCAAGTGAAGGAAAGCGGCGCCACCGCGGTGCAGATCTACACCTTCTGGCGAGATTTTGAACCGAACGCCGAAGGGCAGTTTGAATGGGATTATTTTGATTCTCAAGTGAAGTTGATTCAAGAAGCGGGACTGCAATGGGTACCGTTTTTGTTGATCGGCCCGAAATATGCCGCCCCCGAATGGTGGCTTCGTGATCCGCGTCACAAGGGTCTCGTTTGCTTGGAACACCACAAAGAAACACCCATCGAATCCATTTGGAACCCGGAATTTCGCAAGCAAGTGTCCCGTGTCATCAAGGCGTTTGCGGAACATTACGGGCCATGGAACATCATTCAATCGGTGCAACCGGGCATCTGCGGTGACTACGGCGAGTCCATCATGCCGGTCCACGGAAACTGGGCGGGGGATTACCACACCCACGGCGGCTACTGGTGCGGCGATGAATACGCCGTGGCGGATTTCCGTCGCGCTATGAAAGAAAAATACGGTACGGTAGAGGCAATGAACCGAACGTGGCGCAGTCATTATACGGATTTTGCGGAATTGGTGCCGTTCCGCCCCCACCAAACCCCTTCGCGCACCGCGCTGTTCGACGAATATCGGTGGTATAAGGATTCCATGACGGAATTTGTGGATTTCTGGTTGGCTGAGTGCCGCGCGGCTTTCCCCGACACGCCGCTGTATATGTGTGTGGGCGGTAACGAAGAACCTGAACACGCTTCCGACTTCGCGGCACAAGCCAAAGTGTGTGCCAAATACAATGCGGGTCTGCGCCTCACCAACGAGTGCAACCGCTTCTTTGAAAACTATTTCCTCACCGCATACACCCATGCGGCGTGTGAGCAGTACGGTGCGTATCTCGGATTGGAACCGGTGGGCGGCCTTACCCCCGAAGGGGTGTGTGCCAGAATGTTCGGTTCGGCGGTGTACGGCAACCGTCAAATGATGTACTATTACGGCAATGTGTTCAAGCAGCCGGACGAAAACGGCAGCATTCATAACGAATGCACCAAGTCGTTTATCGACTACTTACCGCTTCTGCGGGAAGGAAAGACGACGTGCGATATTGCCTTCTTCTGGCCCGGTTTAGTGGGTGCGTTGAGTGGACACGGTATTCCCGAAGGGATCCGTCCGCTGGTCACGTTCCTGCGTCGGTTCACCACCGTGATGCCGATGAACGAACAGATGATAAAAGACGGCGGTCTTGACCGCTTTAAACTGCTTATCATGCCGCCCGCCCCGTTTACCGATCGCGACACGTTACACGTCATTTGCGAGTATGTGAAGAACGGCGGTAAAGTGCTGGCGGTGGGACGCACGATGGATCCCGAACTGGAACCTGTGGAAGAGTACGATGAGTTGTTCGGCATCCTGCCCGACAGCGAAACGGGTGTCGGCGGCACGGCCTTTAAGGTGCGCAACGACCGTTTCCCCCGCTTCGCGGCAGAGGAAACATATCGCTATGCACACGGCATGTTTGGCTTGCATCCCGACACCATCGAGATCGCGGGTTGTGATTTCTGGGGCAACAATTACAGCGGAACCACCAAGTCGGATCGTAGCCATGTCGTTCTGTGAGCCAAGGAGTTGGCACAATAATTT
>JAZSHJ010000099.1:0-16237 GCA_045533175.1 Acutalibacteraceae bacterium | reverse complement strand
GTCCACACCCGGCAGGGCGGTGGGCACTTCGAGGTTAAAGAAGGGAATGGTCTTGGTCTCCGCCTTCAGGATGGAGCCGTCGAGGATCGCGTCGCTGATACCGCGGGTATCCTTGATGGAGATACGCTTGCCGGTACCGTTCCAACCGGTGTTGACGAGATACGCCTTCGCGCCGCTCTTTTCCATCTTCTTCACGAGTTCTTCCGCATACTTGGTGGGATGCAGTTCCAAAAACGCCTGACCGAAGCAAGCCGAGAAAGGCGGGGGGGGTTCGGTGATGCCGCGCTCGGTACCCGCCAGTTTGGAGGTAAAGCCGGAGAGGAAGTAGTACTGCGCCTGTTCGGGCGTCAGGATGGAAACGGGAGGCAACACGCCGAACGCATCCGCCGAAAGGAAGATCACGTTCTTCGCGTCGGGCGCCGCCGACACGGGACGCACGATCTTTTCGATGTGATCGATCGGATAGGACACGCGGGTGTTTTCGGTGACCGAACCATCATCGAAATCGCACACGCCGTTTTCGTCCACCGTCACGTTTTCGGGCAGGGCGTTGCGACGGATCGCCGCGTAGATGTCCGGCTCGGATTCTTTATCAAGGTTGATGACCTTCGCATAGCAACCGCCTTCAAAGTTGAACACGCCGTTGTCATCCCAGCCGTGTTCGTCGTCACCGATGAGCAAGCGCTTGGGATCGGTGGACAGGGTGGTCTTACCCGTACCCGACAGACCGAAGAACAACGCGGTGTTTTCGCCGTTCATATCGGTGTTGGCGGAGCAATGCATCGACGCCATACCGTTCAGCGGCAGGTAGTAGTTCATCATGGAGAACATACCCTTCTTCATTTCGCCGCCATACCAAGTGTTCAGGATAACCTGTTCCTTGGAGGTCAGGTTGAACAGCACCGCCGTTTCGGAATTGAGCCCCAACTCTTTGTAGTTCTCCACCTTGGCTTTGGACGCGTTGTACACCACGAAATCGGGTTCAAAATCCGCCAGTTCCTCTGCGGTGGGGGTGATGAACATATTCTTCACAAAGTGAGCCTGCCAAGCAACTTCCATCACAAAACGGATAGCCATGCGGGAATCCTTGTTGGTGCCGCAGAACAGATCCATCACATACAGTTTCTTGTTGGAAAGCTGCTTCATAGCCAGCTCTTTGCAAGCGTTCCATGCTTCAACAGAAGCAGGTTTGTTGTCGTTCTTGAACTCGTCCGAAGTCCACCACACGGTATCCTTGGAGGTGTCATCCATCACGATGAACTTATCTTTGGGCGAACGGCCGGTATAGATACCGGTCATCACGTTGACAGCGCCCAGCTCGGTCACCTGACCCTTTTCAAAGCCTTCCAGCGACGAATCGGTTTCGGCCGCAAACAGTTCTTCAAACGAAGGGTTGTGGACGATCTCCGTTACGCCCTGAATGCCGTATTTGCTCAGATCCACCTGTTTCATGTTGCTTCATTCCTTTTCTGAATTATTTTTCGGCGGGGCGAAAACGGCTTTTATTTTCGATACGAGCCATAGTCCCCCATTGTCTGCTATTATACCACGCAGACCGCGAAATTTCAATAGAAAACGGTGATTTTTTTATTTTCGCACAAATGCAAAAACGCCCCCGCCGAAGCGAAGGCATTTTTGATAACTTATACCAATTTTCAAAGCCGTTCACGCAAGTGACGTGCGGACATCCTCTTTGTTTTGCGCACCCTTATACCAATTCCACCAAAACGTCGTGTGTCGCACCGTCCGAGAACGCGGGGATAAGGTTACTTTCCACAGCGTTTCCGTCCACCGTCAGTTTCACGGTGTTGCCGCCTGCGTTTTGAATGCGGATGTTGAGCATACTGCCGCGATAGGGGCGCTGTGCTTCCACCGCATCCCATGAAGCGGGCAGATTCGGACGGATGGACAATCCATCAAATTCACGGGTGATGCCCAGCACCCCTTCGTAATAGTCACGCAACCCCCACGCGGAAGAACCCGTTTGCCACGAGAAGCCAACCACCATGTCCTCGTTTTCGTGCTTACCGTAACAGTTGGTAAACACGTACGGCTCGGTGGTGGTCTTTTCGCTGGGATTCGCGTCCCCGCCGGGGATCATCTTCAAAAGCGTTCCCACCGCCTTGTCGCCGCGGCCGATCTTGCAATCCGCCATCACCTTAAAGGCACACGCGTGGTTGTAAATACCGCCGTTTTCATACACACCGGGCGGCATGGCGGACATACGTCCCACCGCAGGATCGTACTTGCGATACGGAGGCGCACAGATCGGCACACCGCACTCCGTTTCCATGCCGTCAACCGCCGCCAAAACAGCCGGCAGGCGATCGGCGGGCACGATATCCGACAAAATCGCCCACACCTGCGGATTCACGTAGATATTGCCGCCGTTTTGCGAGGTCTTGTCCCCCACCGTGCCGAACTTGCTGAACGCGCGCACGTAATAATCGCCGTTCCATGCAACTTCGTTGGTGTGCGCCGCAAGCCGTTCACGGAACGCCGCCAGTTTGTCGGCACGGGCGTCATCACCGCGATGACGCGCAAGTTCGATCAACTGCCCGAAAGAGAAGCAGATCAACATCGCCATAAACACCGATTCCGCCGTATCGTCGGGGATGTTGAGCGCATCGTTCCAGTCGGCGTGATGGATGCGCGGCATCCCGTGCGGGCCGTAGTTGTCCTCCCGCATGAACCAATCGGCCGCCATCTGCAAATGCTCGTACACCGTGGCTTCTCCCGCGTCGAAATAGGGAATCACCTCGTTGCAGAATTCCACGTCGCCGCTTTCCTTGATGTATTCGCACACCGCCATCACAAGCCACGTGGACGGATCGGAATAGGTGTCGGGTTCACGCCAGCCGATGGCCCACGTAAGCAGGGAGTGCCCGTCCGCACATTGGTTAGCCAAGCAATCCGACACCGCTTTACGCGCCAGTTTCGTGTCGTAATTCAGCATGCCGAGCACGATCTGCGCGTTGTCGCGCACCGCCTGTTTGCCGAGCATGCAGTAACTCACCTGTTTTTGCACCCAAAAGTTCATCAGGTTATTGATGCGTTCTTCGGGGCAACGGGTGCGCAACGCGCCGAAATCACGGATTCCTTTTTCATAAAGCCCCACAAAGGCCGCACGCGCTTTTTTGATCAACGCTTCCTTGCGGGAAGCAATGATCGCGGGATCGGACGGCGCAAAACCGATGACGTAATAAAGTGTGGCTTCCTCCCCGGGCGCCAACGTCACTTTGTTTTGCAAAATGCCGCCGCGCGCACGCACCGCCGCGTGGGTGCAACCAAGATCGCGGTTCTCCTGCAACGTCACGGGCACCGCCACGCTGCCCGCCGTGCCGAGAAAATGTTCCAGCCGCGCTTCAAACGCCGCCACGGGTGCCGAAGACATCACATACCCGCTGAAAATATCATCCGGCATAAAGGGGCTGATCAGCTGACAAAACAGCGTTTCGGTATCCTTAAGCCACATCGTCGCCCCCGTGTTGGCGGCGTAATAATACCGCGACTGGGTGAAACCGTTCAAATTCAGTTGCGAAAAAGCAAACACGCTGACGTTGCGCGGGCGATCGGATTCGTTCTTCACCTTCACCTGCCACACTTCCGCCAACTCGTCCGCAAGCACCGTGACCGTTTGCTCGCCGTACACACCGCCGCGACGGGAAGAAAAACGGCTGAACGCAAGCCCGTGTTCACAGCAGAAATCCTCCACAGGGCGGCAGGTGGGCGCATACGCCACGTTCCAGTAATCGCCCGATTCATCGTCCCGCAGATACACACAGGACATATTGCCGGGATCGGTCACGTTCACACGCTCGGACGTATCCCGTAACAACCACGAAACCGAACCGCCGATGTGGTTGGTCATGGTAATAAAAAAGCCTTTTTCGGTTTCGTTCCATATGTAGTTTTCCCATTTCCGCCCCGTTTCGGTGGTGGAAGTAAAAAAGCTGCCGGTCTGTTGATCAAAACGATAATTCATGCTTTCGACTCCTTTACAGCGTAATCGTTTCACCCGATCTCACACATTTCAGATGCCCATCCACGTCAAACCACACATCATGAAGCGTGGGGTTATGCACCCGTTTGCCGTCGGCCGCAAACTCCAACGCTTCAAACGCTTTCGCGTAGGCGTAGATCTCGCCGTTGGTGGCGTACCACGTATCGTCCTTGCCACACAGGGTGTCGCACAGCGCTTCCATGTGTTCCCAGTTGTTTTGATTATCGAACTCGTAACTGTGTCCCCACAGATAGAACAAGCGCGGAAAGCGGCTCGAAGAATAGGTTTTCTCCTCTTTCAACTCCACAAAGCGGCGGGCATAGTCCATCACATTGGGGTTGTTGTGATGTGCCGTGGGCATCCACGCATACCAATCGGCCGGCATCTCAAAACGGTCGTTATCCCCTGCCAACGTGCGGGAATAGGTGATACCGAGCGCTTTCAGATACCCCTTCACCTCATCGTAGGTGATGCCGCCCGAAAAACGAATGATACCCGAATCGGGATACGCCATGCCGCGTACGATACGACCGAACACGTTCTCCAACGTCATGCGGCAATCCAACACGTCACGAATACCGTCGATCGTTGTCACCGCACCGGGTGCGCGGTGCAAATCGCCGTGTACCGCTATTTCATGTCCCGCATCCAGAATGTGGGCTTGTATTTCTTCCGCCGTCAGTCGCTCGCCGTCCCCCATCAATCCGCTGTTGATGTTGAATGTACCTTTCAGCCCGCGCTCCGCCAGCAACACCGCCAAACGCTTATCCGCCGCAACGCCGTCGTCGTAACTGAAAGTCACCGCCTTGAATTTCCCTTCGGGAAATCGCAAAAACCGATACCGCATTTTCCTCTCTCCTTTTAAAGCACGAGCGTTTCGCCCGATTTCACACAATATACCGTGCCGTCCACGTCAAACCACACGCTATGAAGCGTGGGGTTATACACCCGTCGATGATCGGCGGAATACTTGAGCGATTCATACGCCTTTACGTAATCGTAAATCTCCCCATTGGTGGCATACCACGTGTCATCCTTGCCGCCGAGCGCTTCGCAAAGAGCGTCCAAATGCCCCCAGTTTTGATGGTTTTCAAAATCGTAACTATGTCCCCAAACGTAGAAAAGGCGCGGTTGGCGCACGGCAACATACAAGTTTTCCTCTTTCAACTCGTTGAACGCGTGAACGTAGTCCATCACACGGGGGTGAATATCCTTCACCGACGGCATCCACGCATACCAATCCTGCGGCAGTTCAAAATCCATATTGTCCCCGTCCGCCGTGCGGCAATATTCGATATCCAACGCTTTAAGATATTCCCGCACCACGGCATAGTCGGCGGCCACGCCGAACTGTACCGTGTCGGGATAGGCCATGCCGCGCACGATGCAACCGAAGGTATCCTCCAGCAAAGCGCGGCAATCTAGCACTTCGCGCACTCCTTCCGCAGGGCGGATCATCCCCAACGCGCGGTGATGCGCTCCATGCGCCGCCACTTCGTGTCCCGCATCCAACAGGTGTGCTTTCACCTCTGCCGCCGTCATGTGACCGGGCGTGCCGAGGTTGGTGCCGCCGATATTAAACGTGCATTTGATACCGTAGCGATCAAGCGTAGCCGCAAGCCGCTTATCGTGTACGGTGCCATCGTCGTAACTGAAAGTCACCGCCTTGAATTTTCCTTCGGGAAACCGCAAAAACCGATATTTCATAATCTCACGCCCCTTTACAGAACAAGTATACTATATTCCCCCCCTTTTTGGCAAGAAAAAACCGCAGAGAAATCTCTGCGGTTTTGTTATGTATTACTTTTCGCTGAAAATCACCGTCACGTCGGGATGCAACTGCAAAATAGAGGCAGGCACTTGCGGCGTGATGGGGCCGAACAGCGCCTTTTCCAAAATCGCTTTTTTGCTCTGCCCGTTCGCGATCAACAGGATCTTTTTCGCCTGCATGATAGACATCATACCCATCGTGATGGCGGAGGTGGGCACATCCTCCTTCTTTTCAAAGAAGCGGGCGTTCGCCTCGATAGTGGAAGGATCCAGCTCCACTTCGTGGGTGGCGGCGGTGAAGCAGTCGTCCGGCTCGTTAAAGCCGATGTGACCATCCAAACCGATGCCGAGCAATTGCAGGTCGATACCGCCGAGCGAACGGATGAGCTCGTCATACCGCGTGCCCTCCGCTGCCAGGTCCTCTGCACAGCCGTTCGGCACGTGGGTTTTGGCCAAATCAATGTTCACTTTGCAAAACAGGTTGTGATCCATGAAATAACGATAACTCTGATCGTTCGTGCCGTCCAAGCCCGCGTATTCATCCAAGTTCACCGACGTAACCGCAGAAAAATCCACATCCCCTGCCGCGCAGCGCGCCGCCAGTTCTGCATACGTGCCAAGCGGCGAAGAACCGGTGGCCAAGCCAAGCACACACGCAGGTTTATTCACCACCACCGCAGCAATGATGTTTGCCGCCTGACGGCTGAGCTGTTCATAATTGTCTACCGTAATGAAACGCATAGTGTTTCCCTCACTTTCCAAACTTACAAAGTCAGTTTACCGCCTTTTTACGACATTGTCAACGCTTTTAACTATACTTTCCTCAGGGAAAATACCGCGCAGGGCGGTGAGAGGATACACCGAAGTGTTTTTTCCGATCACCGTGCCGGGATTCAGCACACAACCGCACCCCACGTCCGCGCCGTCGGCCAAAATGCCGCCCACTTTCCGCAATCCCGTTTCATATTCGCATTCCCCGTGGATCACCACCGCGCGCCCGTCGGATTTCAGGTTGGAGCAGATGGAGCCTGCCCCCATGTGAGCGCGGTTACCCAGCACCGAATCCCCCACGTAGTTGTAGTGCGGCACCTGCACCCCGTCCAACAACACGCAATTTTTCAGTTCGCTTGAATTGCCGATCACACAGCCTTCCCCCGTGATGACGTTGCCGCGCAAAAACGCACCGGGGCGGATCTCACACCCCGCGCCGATCACGGCAGGCGGTTCGATCACCGCGGTGGGATAGATTTTAACTCCTTCGCCCACCAACACCCCTTCGGCATAGAAGGTGTAACCCGGGATGCCGTCACGAAGCAGAGTTCCGATGTGTTCCTTGATGCGCGGCAAGATCTCCCACGGGTATTCCGCCGCTTGAAACAGCGGTAAAAGATACGGAGTTTTGCAGTCGTATAAATCGTCGGTCTTGATCTTATCAGCCAACGCCGTGTCCTCCTTTCAAAATCACATCCACAATGCTGTCCGCATACTGCACGCACATTGCTTCGCTTTCACTTTCGATCATCACGCGAATGACGGGTTCGGTACCGCTTTGACGAAGCAACGCGCGGCCTTTGCCTGCAATCTGTTCTTCCACCGCTTTCAGTTGCGCCTGCACCGCCGCATCCGAAAGTACCGCGGCTTTATCCTTCACCCGCACGTTTTTCATATACTGCGGATACAGTTTCACGGGGGCGGCAAGTTCCGCAAGCGTCTGCTTAGAATCGCACAACTCTTCCATCATCATAATGGCGGTGAGCAATCCGTCGCCCGTGGTAGCGTATTTCTTCAGTATAATATGCCCCGACTGTTCCCCGCCGATACTGTACCCCTTATCCTGCATACATTCATACACAAAGCGGTCGCCCACGGCGGTCTGTTCACAGCGAATGCCGATTTCCGCAAGGCTGGCCATAAACCCGCTGTTGGACATCACGGTGGCCACCACCGTATTCTCGGCCAGCATGGCACGGTTTTTCAGGCGACGCGCCAAAATATACATCATCACGTCCCCGTCCACCACACGGCCGTTCCCGTCCACCGCAATGCAACGGTCACAGTCGCCGTCAAACGCAAAACCCACATCCAGATGTTGTTCCTTCACCACACGGCAGAGATTTTCAATGTGGGTGGAGCCGCATCCTTCATTCACGTTCAAACCGTTCGGTTCCGCACCGACCACCACCGTTTGCGCGCCCAGCGCCGCAAACACGGATTTTGCGATCATCCAAGAAGCGCCGTTGGCACAATCCAATCCCACGCGCAAGTGTTTATACGAATTGGACGCCACCGAAATGAGATAGCCGACGTAACGGTTACGTCCCGACACGTAGTCCACGATGCAACCGATGTGTTCGCGCATGGCAAAGGGCAGATCTTCTCCCTTCACTCCGATCGTAGCCATATCTCCATCCAAATAGGCTTCGATCAGCGCGGTGGTGGTGTCATCCAACTTTTCGCCGTAACGGTTAATGACCTTAATACCGTTGTCGTAAAACGGATTGTGGGATGCGGTAATCATAATGCCGCAATCGAATTCATCCTGGCGGGTTACGTACGACACGCTCGGAGTGGTGGTCACGTGCAACATATACGCATCCGCACCCGAAGCGGTAATGCCCGCCACAATGGAATATTCCAACATATAACTCGAACGGCGGGTGTCTTTGCCGATCACGATGCGCGGGCGATACCCCGGTTTGTCACACCCCGAGAGCGCGTTGCCGTAATACCAACCGAGAAAACGTCCCACCTTATACGCCTGCACCGAAGTGAGGTTCACACCCGCTTCGCCGCGAAAACCGTCCGTACCGAAATAGTGGTTGTGACCACTCGCGGCAGGGCACAACTCCACCGTGTCCCGCATCAATTCATCCGCCGTCACGGAAAACAGATCGCACAACTGCAACACTTTATCGATCTGCGGCAACGCCTGGTCCATTTCCCATTTGGATACCGCCTGCCGCGACACCGTAAGCCGTTCCGCCAACTGCTCTTGGGAAACTCCCGCCGCCGTGCGAAGCTTGGTAATCTTCTCGCCGATCGTCATATCATCATCCACTTTCCAAAAGTATAATCGTTTTTTATCACTACGCTCATCATACCAAATCGTGCCAAAAATAGCAAGCAACCATTTTTAGAATTTTTTGCAACTAACAGTTGCGAAATCGGTGGTTCCGTCCGATGCATCGCGCGAATTTTACAACTTCAAAGAAAAACCCGCAATCACAAGTTGCACTCACTCGTATTAGTATGCCGTGCAAGTGCGTGTTTATGTCTTGCAACCGCAAAAAACACGCATTCCCGTAGTAAGAATGCGTGTTTTTTCATCGTTATTTCACTTTTTTACCCTTTCCCAAAAGATAAAACACAAATGCCAGCGCAAGCCCCACGGCGATGGCCACCACCAAATCAAAGATCACGGTGAGTGCGAAGGTGAGCACCGTCACCACAATGTCCGTCACCTTTTTGGTCTTGACGATTCCCACGAATGCGCGCCATTCGCTCATATTATATGCCACCACGAATAAAATCGCGGCGATGGCGGGCATGGGAATCAGCGCGGCCAACGGCATCAGCACCAACAGCACCAACAGCAATACCACCGCGTGTACCATACCCGCAACGGGGGTGCGGCCGCCGTTTTTCACGTTGGCGGCGGTGCGTGCGATCGCACCCGTGGCGGGAATACCGCCAAACAGCACCGAAGCGATATTGGCAAATCCTTGCGCCATCAATTCCGCGTGCGGATTGTGGGTATCCCCCACCATACCGTCTGCCACCACACAGGACAGCAACGATTCAATTCCTGCAAGCACCGCGATGGTCACCGCACTCGGAAGCAACGCCCCCCACCGCGCAAGGGACAAATCCATCTCCGCAAAATTCACCTGCGGCAACCCCGTGGGAATGCTGTAAATTTCACCGATGGTGTTCACCCCCGCATCCAACGCGGGAATGCATTTCACAAGCAGAGCGCCCGCCACCACCGCAATCAGCGAGGGCGGCACGCGTTTTTCAAAACGCGGATAGATCACCAAAACAGCCAAGCACACCGCACCCACCAGCAACGCGGCGGGCGAAAACGTGCCGATGGCGGCTATGTTGGCCTCCACCTTTTCGACGGTTTCCACAGGCGTGACGCCTGCGGCGTAACGCAACCCCAGAAAATCCTTGACCTGTCCCAAAAGAATAGTCACCGCAATGCCCGCCGTGAACCCAACGGTGATGGTGTGCGGCACGTATTTGATCAGCGTTCCCACTTTGCACACCGCCATCAGCAAGAGCATCACACCTGCCATCACGGTGGCAATAAACAAACCGCCCATGCCTTGGTCGGCCACAATGCCCGCCACCACCGTGGCAAACGCCGCCGTGGGGCCGGCGATCTGCACACGACTGCCGCCGAGCAACGACACGATGAAGCCTGCCGCCACCGCGGTGTAAAGCCCTGCGGCGGGAGCCACGCCCGAGGCAATGGCCAACGCGATGGACAGCGGCAACGCGATCACCGCCACGATGATGCCCGCCACAATATCCCGCACGCATTGTGCACGATCGTATCCTTTCAACGCCGAAATCAATTTCGGCTGCAAATAAAACCCTTTCACACGAACCCCTCCTCTGTTGCGGGAACATTATACCAGTATCTGCCGCCGTTTGCAAGTACAAATTCTGTTGACACCATCTTGGGGCTGTGATACAATATAAACTATGAAATTTCTTCCGAAAGGACGGATATAGAATGAAATTTGAAACCAAATGTCTGCACGCGGGCTACACCCCGAAGAACACGGAACCCCGTGTGGTTCCCATCGTGCAAAGCACCACCTACGTATATGACTCCACGGCGGAAGTGGCCTCGGTGTTCGATGAGCCCACCAAGTCCCTCATCTACTCCCGCTTTGCCAACCCCACCGTCATGGCGGTGGAAGAGAAGATCGCCGCGATGGAAGGCGGCGTGGGCGCTATGTGCACCTCCTCGGGGCAAGCGGCCACCTTGCTGTCGTTGCTCAACATCTGCCAAACGGGCGACAGTTTCATCAGTACCACCGAAATTTACGGCGGCACGGTGAACCTCTTCTCCTACACTCTCAAAAAGCTCGGCATTGAATGCATCTTCGTGGATAAGAACGCAAGCGATGAAGAGATCCTGGCAGCATTCAAACCCAACACCAAAGCGGTGTTCGGCGAGACCATCGCCAACCCCGCGTTGACGGTGTTTGACATCGAGCGTTTTGCCCGCCTTGCCCATCAAAACAAGGTTCCGCTGATCGTGGACAACACCTTTGCCACCCCCGCCCTCTGCCGCCCGTTTGAATTCGGCGCAGACATTGTGATCCACTCCACTTCCAAGTATATGGACGGACACGCGGTGCAGGTTGGCGGCGTGATCGTGGACAGCGGCAACTTCGATTGGACAAGCGGCAAGTTCCCCGAACTGGTGGAACCCGACGAGTCGTATCACGGCATCTCCTATGTGGAAACCTACGGCAAGGCGGCCTACATTATCAAAGCACGTATGCAGTTGATGCGCGATTTCGGTGTGTATCCCGCCGCCCACTCGGCTTTCCTTTTGAACCTCGGATTGGAAACCCTTGCGGTGCGCATGAAACAGTATTGTGAAAATGCCACCACCGTGGCGAAGTTCCTGCAGGGCAACGATAAGATCGAAAGCGTGAAATACCCCGGTTTGGAAGGAGATGCGGATTACGCCTTGGCGCAGAAATATCTGCAAGGCGCCAGCGGTGTGATCTCGCTGGTCATCAAAGGCGGCCGCGAAGCCGCCATGCGGTTCATGGATTCGCTGGAACTGGCTTCCAACGAAGTGCACGTGGCGGATATCCGCACCTGCGTGCTGCACCCCGCAAGCGAAACCCACCGTCAGCTCACGGATGAACAGCTTGTCGCCTGCGGCATCGACGGCGGTATGGTGCGCCTCTCGGTCGGCTTGGAAAACGTGAACGACATCATCGCGGATCTTGAAAAAGGCCTGGCGGCGATCTGATAAACGCAATGAATAAAGCACCCGATGTTTCATCGGGTGCTTTGTGTTTCTTCCGAAAAGCAAAACAGCGGCAACGAATCGCCGCTGTTTTTTTATGTTATTCGTCCTCTTGAATATCGTCGGGCGTGAAGGTCTTCAGTTCGATGCCCTTCTTATTGCGATACACCGTCATGCCGGTGTACATCGCAATGCCGACCACGCAGAAGATGATGAACGCGATCCAGCCACCGAGATCCATCATCATGCAAGAGCCAATGACAACCCACAGCGAGATGAGCATACCGAGCACCGACAACAGCGTGCCGCAGGGCACTTTGTAGGGGCGCTTCCATTCGGGATGTTTAATACGCAAAACGAGGAAACTGAGACTGCACATAAAGTACACGAAGCCGGCCGCCACGTTACTCATGGCATACACAAAGTTCACCCAGCTGTTGGCGCTGTGTGCGGTGAAGATGCAGAAGAATGCGGTGAACAGGAACACCACCGTGTTCGCAAGCACCGGCTGGCCGTGCTTGTTGACCTTGCTGAACGCCTTGGGCAACTGGTTCATTTCCGCCGCACCGTACAGCACGCGGGCCGAGGAAGTCCAGAAGCCCATCAGCGTGGTGAACGCGTGCAGAACGCCGGAGATAACCGCAACGTAACCGAGAATGGGCATCAATTTATACATGGCGATAATCTCAGGTTCGGGCATGCTCATTTCGGCAATGACATCATAAGGAGCCATACCGCCGATCGCCAGCACGACCACAAGATACAATGCGGCCGGAACGATCAACGCGGAAAGAATGACTTTCCACATCTTGGAACGCGGGAATGTGGTTTCCTCGATCATGGAGGGGGTCATTTCAAAGCCGATGAATTTCAGCGAAAATGCCGCCATAGCCAAGAAGATACCGCCAAAGCCCATGGGGAACAAACCGGAGGGATTGGCCTTGTCGGCCGAGGCGGTGAGGTTCGCCGCATTCCAATGGCCGCTGAAGAACAAGCTCATGCTGACAATGATGGACATCACGAGCATCGCGAAGAAGAAGATGTTCGCAAGTTTGCCCAAAATGTCAATGTTGAAATTGGAAACCACATACCAAATCAGCGCCGTGCCGATGGCGATGAACATCTGCGCCATGGGCGGAATGTTCAAACCGGGGAAAAAGTGCCCTGCCGCCGTGATGAAGATGAACGCCATCATGGCAGGTTCCACCACTTGCACCAAGAACATCATCCATTGGGTGGTAAAACCGACGCGATGGCCGAACGCGTTGGTGGACCACACGTCCACCGAACCTGCAAACGGCAGCATACCCGTCAATTCCGCAAAAATAAGACCAACGGGAATCAAGAAAAGAGCCAGTACAGGGAAAATGAAGGCCGCACCGGCACCGGTCATACCAAACCAAGCGGGCGCTTCCGCCAGCCAGCCACCGATAACCGCACCGGAAGCGATGGAGATCATGGAGATCAGACTAAGTTTCTTCTTCAGTTTGTTTTCAGACATAACAATGTATCCTTTCCTTTTATTGAATTGCTTCGAGCAACTCTTCCGTGTTAATGACGTGGCAATAAATGTTGTTCAGAATTTCCAGTTCGTTATCCTGAATCTTCTGGGTAGAGGCCATGCAGGCATCCTCGATCAGCCACACTTTAAAGCTTTCGTCCGCCAAGCTGCGCACCGTGCAGGACACGCATTGGTCGGTCAACACGCCGGTGCAAACCACCGTGTCGATGCCCATGTTTTGGAACCACAAGCGAAGCGGCGTACCCGACAGCGCGCTGTCGGTCGTCTTGGTCACCACGATCTCGTCTTCCAACGGGGCAAGTTCGGGGACGATCTCCGCGCTGGGCGTGCCGGGCGGCAACAACAGTTCGTTATACCCCGTTGCTTTGTGATCCAGCGAACGGTCCGCGCCGTTCTTCTTTTGGCATTGGATCTTGGCAAACGCCACTTCGATCCCCTTTTCGCGGAACGCCTTCAACAACTTCGCATTGTTCGGAACCACCACTTCATCAATCTTTTGATAAAAGGGTTCCCAGCGCTCGATTTCCTTCAATTCCGCTTCGGTGGGATTTTCGCTTCTTTCGGGACGGGTGATAAACACGTGTTGCATATCGATCACCAGAAGCGCGGTCTTTTTGGGGTCGATCTCGATCGTCCCCATGTCCATGTCGTTTTCGTAATAAAACGACACGTGACGGTCATTTACTCTCATGACTTTTCCTCCTCAAAAATATAAAAGAGAGTCGGCCAAACCGACTCTCAAAAGTAACAAAAGAAAACTCTTTGTCCTTTTGCCTGAGAGAGTTTAGCCCCTTCGGCACCCAATTAAATGGGATTCTCCAAAGAATCATAAAACCAATATTTCGGTTTTATTGTGGTGTTATCTTCACCAACAAAGGGATTGTACCACACTTTCCGCCACAATGCAAGCAGAATCTGCATTTTCTGCATAAAAAAGGAAGATGAGCAAAACTCATCTTCCTTTTTGTCGATTTTACACAGATTATGCCGCTTTGCGCGTGCTCTTCAGCACCAGCACCGCCGCCGCAAACAGCAGGAGTGCCACCGCCCACATAACAAGCACCGTCACCAAGCCGCCGAAGGAAGCCAGATAACCGGCCACCACATAGGACACACACGCGATAACCGCAATCAGCGACGCATAGGGGAACTGCGTTTTTACGTGATCCACGTGGTTGCAGTTGCCACCCGTAGAGGACAGAATGGTGGTATCCGAGATCGGGGACACATGGTCGCCGAACACCGCGCCGCCAAGCGTGGCAGAAATGGTGAGCATCACCAGCGTACCGCTGCCGCCAAGCAAGGTGACCGCCACGGGAACCAACACGCCGAAGGTGCCCCAAGACGTACCTGTGGCAAACGCAATGCCGCATGCAAGCACGAAGAAGATGGCGGGGAACAGCGACTGGATGGCGGTGGGAATGTTCGCCATGTTCGCTTCCACAAACGCCTGCGCATCCAGATAGCCGCCTTTGGCACCCATAATACCGGACAGCGACCAAGCAAACGTGAGGATCAAAATAGCGGGAACCATCGTTTTGAATCCCTGCGTGATACTTTCGGTGATCTCACGGAAGGAAACCACCTTCGTCGCGGCATAGAACAGCATGACCAGCACCAACGCAATGGTGGAGCCGATCGCCAGCGACGTGCCCGCATCGCAGTTTGCAAACGCTTCCATCACGTTCGCCGACTGCAGTTCGGTGCCGTATGTGCCTGCATCCCAGTTGTAATAGAAACCGGAATAGATCATGCCGCCGACACAGCAGAGAATCAAAATGATCACGGGGATCACCAGATGCATCACACGACCGTGCGGATTCACGATGATGGAGGAATCCTCCGACACGGGCAGGTCGGTTTCACCTGCGTTCAGATCGCCCGTTTCCTCGGCAATGCACTCGTTTTTCCGCATCTTGCCGAAATCCAACTTCAAGAAGACGAAGGTGAACACCATGATGATGGTGAGGATCGCATAGACGTTGAACGGAATCGTCTGCATAAACACCACAAAGCCGTCCCCGTCCAGATAACCGGAAACTGCCGCCGCCCACGACGAGATGGGCGCAATGATACAAATGGGAGCTGCGGTGGAGTCGATGATCCACGCGAGTTTCGCATGGGACACCTTGAATTTATCCGTCACGGGACGCATGACCGAACCCACCGTCAAACAGTTGAAATAGTCGTCCACAAAGATCAGACAGCCGAGACCTGCGCTGGCCGCCAAAGCACCGCTTTTGGAACGAATGCGTCTTTGTGCCCATTCGCCGTATGCCGCGGAGCCGCCCGATTTTTGCATCAAAATAACGAAGATGCCGAGCACCACCAAAAATACGATGATGGGGGCGTTGCCGCCGACCTGTTCGCTCATCAGCGTGTACACCGTGCCGAGAGCTTGCAGGGGATTGCCGTTGGTGTAAAGAAGTGCGCCGGTCAATATTCCGAGAAACAACGAAACATAGACCTGTTTTGACAAAAGAGCCAAAA
The DNA here is from genome assembly GCA_045533175.1 of Acutalibacteraceae bacterium. GTDB lineage: Bacteria > Bacillota > Clostridia > Oscillospirales > Acutalibacteraceae > SIG588. The sequence goes on along the minus strand of JAZSHJ010000099.1, from coordinate 451 downwards.
CAATGGCAACAATTGCCGGTACAAATGCCGCAAAAGTAGCCTGCATGGTTATTAACCCCTTTCTTTTTACAAGTTTCCCCTATTATACAATGAAAAGTTCCATTTGTAAACAGTTTTTTACAAATGTATGCAACGCGGTGAATCCCTCAACGAACTCCTCACAATAAAACCACCGAAGCGTTTGGAACGTTTCTCCGATACGCACCGTGCGATACAAAAACCCGCCTGCTGTTTTCACAGCAGGCGGGTTGTGCCTTATGAATCAGTTACGGATTATTCCGCGTTGGCCGCACCCTTCTTCTTCAGAACGATGACAACCACGACAACCGCCGCCACGGCCACAGCCGCGATGACGATGATCCACCACGGGAAGCCGCCTTCAGCGTCGCCCGCATCCGCATCCGCCGCCACGGTGGTCGCCGCGGTGGTGGTAGTGGTGGTAGTGGTGGTG
>JAZSHJ010000039.1:0-20853 GCA_045533175.1 Acutalibacteraceae bacterium | reverse complement strand
AACAAACCCGAACGTTTCACCGATTGGTAAAAGGTTCGGGTTTGAATGCTTTGGTGCCGCTGACCGGGCTTGAACCGGTACGGTATTGCTACCGAGGGATTTTAAGTCCCTTGTGTCTGCCAATTCCACCACAGCGGCGAGTATTGCGGTTTTGTTTATTTTACCTCTTTCCCATCGCATTGTCAAGAGGTCACACCAACAAACACACGGGAATCAGCACCGCCAAAAATGCGAAATTGAACGCAGAGAAGGTTTTAACGTATGCCATCGCTTTTCCGGGGTTATGGGAGGTGTACTCGCGGAAGGTGATGAGGCTGGCAAGCGATGCAATCAGCGTGCCCACACCGCCGATGTTCACACCCAGCAACAAATCCCGATAATTGTTGGTGAACTGCGAAAGCAGGATGGCCGACGGCACGTTGCTGATGCATTGGCAGGATGCCACGCTGAACAGCAACGTGCTTTTTTCGAGCAGGGCTGAAAACGTCTGACGCACCACGTCGATGCGCGCCATATTACCCGAAAAGATAAAGAAAAACGCGAAGGTGAGAAGCAACGGATAGTCCACCTTTTGGAGCGCTTTACGGTCTGCCGCCAACAGCACGGCGGGAATCACGATCAACCCGATCCAATACGGAATACCGCGAAATACAATGGCGATGGAGAGAGCGAACAGCAGAAGGTACAGTATTGTGCGTCCTTTGGGCAAAGTCGCGGTTTCGGCGGGAACCTCCAGCGGTTCCGCTTTCACAAACAGCATTGCACACAGCGTGAGCAACGTGACCGACACCGCAAACGGCACAGCCATGATCCCCATGAACTCCGCGGTGGGAATGGTGTATTTTGTGTAGAGATACAGGTTTTGCGGATTGCCGAACGGGGTGAGCATGCCGCCGAGATTCGCGGCAATGTTCTGCAACACGAAGGTGATGGCCATATACTTTTCCTTCCCCGTGGCGGATAACACAAAAAATCCGAGAGGCAAGAAGGTGAGCAATGCCATGTCGTTGGCAATCAGCATGGATCCCAAAAAGGTAATATACAAAAGCGCCAGCACACTCATGCGCGCCGTTTTAAAACATTGCACCACTTTTTGTGCCAGAATGTAGAAAAAGCAAATGTTTTTGAGCGCACACACCACCGCCAACACGCAAAACAGACAAGTGAGTGTTTTTACATCAAAATAGCCGAGATATTCCGCGTCGGGAGGAACGACAATCGAGGTGAGCAATGCCGCCGAAAGTGCTACCGTCATCACAATATTCGCTTTGAAAAAGCCGATAACACGCCCGATATCCTTTTGCACATGATGCAGAACGTGATGTAACCAATGATGCGGATGTTGTGCCGCGTGGCTGTGCAGTTGCATACCTATCCCCCCTTTGTTTTCACAAACCGAAAATGAGTATACCACGCACGCCGCAAAAAAGCAACAAGAGCCGCCGATTTCAATAGAGAAAATACACCTTTGTCATTGACAATCTTTTATGAAAAATGTATACTCAGGAAAAGGAGGCGGGGTTATGCAATTAAATACCGTATATGTAGGGCTCGGCGGCGGCAGCGTATTGCAACTTGCCAACCGTGAGCATCCTCAGACCATGTCCTATATCATAGATACACCCGACGGCAAAACGATCGTCATTGACGGCGGCTGGTACGGTGAGCGATACGACGGCTTAGAGGCGCAGGATATGTACCGCCTATTGGAAGAACGCGGCAAACGGGTGGATCTGTGGCTCATCACCCACGCGCACAAAGATCATTTTGGTGCCCTGCAGTTTTTGCTGCGCACGGTGCAACCGTTCGATCTGGACATTCGGGATCTGCGCTTTGATTTCCCGCCGATCGAGTGGATCAAAACGGTAGAAAACGGCGGAAGCGTTGCCCCCGTCACAGACTTTTTGGAACGGGCGACAGCCGCCGACCTTCCCATTACCAAACTGTGCTGCGGGGATGTCATTTCTTGCGGTGACATCACGATTGACGTGTTGTGCGATGCTCGCGATTACGCAAAATATCAAAGCATTAACGACACCACCTGTGCATTGCGGGTATCCTTTCCCAAACGCGACGTGCTGTTTTTGGGAGATTTGGGGCCAGAACGCGCTCGCGATCTGTTGGACGAATGTCCGCATGACAAACTGCGTTGTGACATCGTGCAGATGGCACACCACGGACAAGGCGGTGCCGAGCGCGCGTTTTACGAAGCAGTACAACCGAAAGTGTGTCTTTACACAACTCCCGACTGGCTGTGGGATAACGACGCGGGCGGCGGCTTTAATACCGGCCCGTGGAAAACGGTGGTTACCCGCGAATGGATGGAAGAACTCGGTGTGCAGGTTTCCTGCCCTCACGCCTACGGTGATTATCTCTTGAAATAGTCCAAAAAGCCCGACGTTCGTCGGGCTTTTTCTCCGTCTGCTGCCTGCGGGCGGGTTTATCCGCGGGCTTTGCCCGTTCGATGCACGGGGGAACCCTGACGGTTTCCCCGCATACACACCCTCCCTCCGATTTTTTTAGTCTTCGGAGAGGCTTTTTGACGCGCACAAAAGGCTGTTACCCGATGGGTAACAGCCTTTTTCAATCGTTTTTACAGCGCGATACGTTCGCCGCGCAGGCGGGATTCTTCCGCCGCAAACACAATGCGATGCGCTTCAAACATCCACGGATCCACACAATCCGCCGTACCGTCGCAGGCATATACCGCTTTGGCGAAGTGATCCATCAACCCGCCGTCACCGCCGCAATGCTTGGTTCCGTCGGTGGTCACGGCAATTTTGGTTTCGGACATATCGCGGAACTTTTTCAGCACGATCTCGCCCGATTCCATGCAACCGCCCACTTCGCCTTTGGTGCCCATGATCTTCATGGTGCGGTTATTTTCGAGCGAAAAGGCGCTGACGGTAAACATCGCGGTGGCGCCGTTTTCAAATTGCATGCCCACCACCTGGTGATCGCACACATCGTTGTCGCACCGATACACACAGCGGCCGTAAGGATTCACTTTGAGCGCTTCTATGATATCTTCCTTTTTATCCCCGCACTCAAATTTATGCACAAAATACGATGCTTTCCCGTTGGTGTACTGTTCCACCGCGTTGTAACTGCAATGATCGGCATACGGACATCCGTCGGTGCAACGGGCGGGCACATCCTTGCCCGGTGCATTTTCATATTTGAAATACCGATTGCTCCCGTAGGATGAGATGTATTTACAGGAAGCACCGATCAAATAAAGGATCAGATCCATATCGTGGCTGGATTTGGCCACGATCAGCGGCGAAGACGTTTTGCTGTTGTTCCATTCGCCGCGCACGTAACTGTGGGCGTGATGCCAGAACCCCTCGTTTTCATTGAGTTGCATCGTGACGATATCGCCGATCTCACCCGTTTCGATGATTTCCTTGATCTTTTGGATGAAGGGCGTATACCGCAACACAAATCCCGTCATGAACACCTTGTCGTACCCGATGAAGGCCTCTTCCAACAACTTCACTTCGGAAAGCGTGGGAGCAATCGGCTTTTCGAGCAGAATGTGATAGCCGCATTCTTTCGCAAGCAAGGTCGGCTCAATATGCATTCTGTCCTGTGTGCAGATCAGCACCGCATCTGCCAGCCGCCCTTTGGCGAAGAATTCTTTATAATCCTCAAAGCACATATCGTCGGCGACACCGTAGGTGCGGCGAAATTTATCCCGCTTTTGCACATCGGGTTCCACCACGCCCGTGATCGTGAACAATCCACGGCTTTGAATATACGGTGCATAGCAGTCCTTTCCACGGCCGCCCGCACCGATCACCACACACGTTTTCATACCATCCTCCGCCAATTTGCAAACATTTTTCGCCATTATATCACACGCAATGACCGTTGACAATGTTTTATCTTCATCTATATTTGTTCTTTATTCAATATGGTTCACGTGGGAATGTGGTATTTATCACTTTCTTGCAAGCCCAATGCATCAATGCCTTTTCGGAACAGCAAAACAGCTTCATCCAACTCGTTCGGATGATGTGCATCGCTGCCGAGATAGAATTTACACCCACACTCCTTGGCGATGCGATACGGGCGCAACACCGTGTCTGCCTCCTCTGCGGAATACCGCATATCGCTCGCATTTATCTCGATTCCCAAGCCCGCGGCGGCCGCCCTTGTAAACTGCCGATACATTTCCCCGAAAGGAATGAGCGACAATGTTTTCAAATAATTCTCACGCGAGGTGTTGTCCAGCAACCCACAGGTCAAATGTGCCACCCCCATTTTACGAAGCGGCAGACCGCTGTTAAGCAACACGTCAAACCGTTCCACCCACAGCATCGCCCGTTCGGCAGGGGTGCGTGTTTCGCCATGGGGAAACGCCTGTCCCCCCAGATGCAGATGGGTTGTGGGCACCACCACAAAGTCCATTTTATCGCAGGTTTCGCGAGTGACGGTAACGTGTCCGAAACGGTCCACATCGCATTCACCGCCAAAGTAAAAGCGCACCCGATCACTCTGCGGAAGAGGCAGCGCTTGCATAATATGCCCTACCGTTTGTTTTTGATAAAACACACCGAGCGCGCCGGGGATGGCTTCATCCCAAAAGTGGTCAGCCAAACAAAGGCTCGTCAGCCCGTATTCCTCGGCATATTGAAGCATACGTGCGGGCGTTTGCGCAGGATCGTTTGAACACAAGGACAATCCGGAATGGATGTGATAATCGTGATCGATAACGTAGGTCATGCTCTCTCTCCTTTATTCACCACTCTACAACATTTTACAACGATCACGTGAAAAAGTAAAGAAAAAGCGCTTCTCACGAAGCGCTTTTTGCCTTTATTCGTCCTTTTTCTTATCGTCCGAAAAGATCTTGTTCAGCACCGTAGTAGCCACCACGATCACACCGATGACGAGGAAGATGCTGATCATACCCGCTGCCAACACCGTGAGGCTTTCCGCAAGCTGTTCGGGGTAAAATCCCAATTTGATTTCCATAGTATTCTCCTCCTTACGCAAAGAACGCCAGAATCAGGCCGCCCGCAATAACCGAAGCGATCTGACCGGACACATTGACACCGATGGAGTGCATGAGCAAGAAGTTCTGCGGATCTTCTTTGAGTCCCATCTTGTGCACCACACGCCCCGACATCGGGAAGGCGGAAATGCCCGCCGCACCGATCATGGGATTGATCTTCTTGCCTTCCGGCAGGAAGATGTTAATGATCTCCGCAAACACCACGCCAAACGCCGTATCAAAAATGAACGCCACCAGGCCGAGGCCGAGGATCAACAAAGTCGCAGGGTTCAAGAACTCCTCTGCCTGCATACGGCAAGCGATGGTGATGCCGAGGAAGATGGTGATGAGATTTGCCAACACGTTCTGCGCCGTTTCGGACAGGGAGTTGAGCACACCGCATTCACGAATGAGGTTACCGAACATCAAGAAACCGACCAACGCGACCGATTCGGGTGCCACAATGCCCGCGATCATGGTGATGATGATCGGGAACAGAATACGCGTCAGCTTGGACACCTTCTGCGGTGCATAGGGCATACGGATCAGACGCTCTTTTTTGGTGGTGAGCAGTTTGATGACCGGCGGCTGAATGATGGGCACCAACGCCATGTACGAATACGCCGCCACCATAATGGCGCCCGTAATGGGACTGGTGGGGCCGAGCAATTTGTTGGCCACCACGATGGCTGTCGGGCCGTCGGCCGCGCCGATGATACCGATGGAAGCCGCCGCCTTGATATCAAAGAACAACGACGCAATCACAAGTGTGGCAAAGATACCGAACTGTGCCGCCGCACCGAAGATCATCAGCTTCGGGTTGGAAAGCAGGGGGCCGAAATCGATCATCGCACCAATGCCGATGAACAAGATCAGCGGGAACAGTTCGTTCGCGATACCCGCATTAAACAAGGTGGTCAGCGGACCGTGTTCGCCGATCGCACCCGAGAACGGCAGGTTGACAAGAATGGTGCCAAAGCCAAGCGGCAACAGCAAGGTGGGTTCCATGTCGTGACGGATGGCGAGATAAATCAGTATACCGCCGATGATCCACATCACGAGATATCGCCAATCGCCGAGCGCCGCGACGTTGTTGACAAGAAACCCGAGTTTTTCGATGACTTCCATCATTACGACCTCTCTTTACAATTTCTTTTGGGAGAACAAAAAAAGACCTTCACCGCGAGAAACCCACGGTAAAAGTCTTGCCGTTTCAGACCGACAGCGGGGTGTTTACCCGTATTGACGCCGCCTGCCGCGCACTTGCGCCGGCTACTCCCTTTAACCGTAGACTATTGTACCACATTTTTGAAAAAAAGCAAGCCTTTCTTTGCGAAAAAGAAAGGCTTGCTTTGAAGAGATTACTTGCGGGGTTTGCGGATGCGGTTGAGTTGCCTGTTCATTTTCAGCAATTCTTCCTTTGTGAAGGTGATGTTCATCATACCGATCAGGCTCGTAAGCCGCAACACGGTGAAGCCGCCCATCATCTGCATCATATCCTCCGACAGTTCAAAGCCCATGGCTTCTTTCTTCTTCCCCTTGTCGTTTTGGGACATCTGTTTTTTCAGTTTCAATCCAACCTTCGCAAACCACAGTTTGCCGCGGAAGGTTGCCATGATGTCCGAGATCTTATCGTTCAACGAGAAGCGTCCTTCAGGGGCTTCCACGTCGAACCAGTTGAGCACCGCGCCCTTTTCTTTCAGGACATAATCCGGATTCATTTCGTCCACCTTGCGAATCGTCCCCTCATCGCGAAGGGTACCCGCCACAGCCGCAATCGCGGATTCACCCACGTTCGGCACGTCAAAATAGAAGAAATGATCGTCTGCCGCTTTTTTGCCGATGGACTCGCCGTTCACGAACAGTTCCACTTCCGGTTGGTTGGAATACACCGTCACGCGGGTGACATCCTCCACACGGTCAACATACCGCTTGCCGCACAGATGCACAAACGGTTCGTCCGACAGCCACGCTTTATACGCATAAAACGCATCCTTTTTGTACGCGCGGTCCATCGTGACCAGACCTTTGTGGTTTTGTCCGTTTTCGCCGCCTTCCGCACGGGCATCCGCGCCGAAATCAAACATATTCCACACATGCGTTGCCCAAATATACGGACGGGTGAAGAGTTGCTTTATCAACTCTTCGTGATAATACGCCTGATATTCCTCGGTATAATCCCCTTGCACGGGGTTGGAGGTGTGCCAGTTAAGCGCCTCGCAACCATATTCGCTGACACCGATGGGCTTTTGCGGATATTTCGCATGGAATTTGTCAAACCACGGGCCGTTCATGGAGGTTTCGCCGCCGTACCAACCGAAATAGTGGTTATAAGAAACCACATCCGAGATGTGTACGTACTCTTCATCCATACCGCACATCGACACGCACGCCACGGTGGTCAGGCGGGTGGGATCCATCTCGTGTACCATATCGTTCAGCACACGATGGTTATCGAGCAGATCGGGATCTTTCGCCCCGTTCATGGTGATCTCGTTGGACAGGCCCCAAACCACGATGGAGGGGTGGTTGTAGTTTTGCACCACCAGTTCCTTCATCTGCGAGATCGTGTTTTCGCGGCCGCCTGCCAGGTGTTTGGAGATGTACGGAATCTCCGCCCAGATGACCAAGCCTTTTTCGTCGCACAGATCGTAAAAATACTGGTCGTGCTGATAGTGGGCCAACCGAATGGTGGTGGCACCCACTTCCATGATGAGGTCGATATCCTGTGCGTGATGTTCCGGCAACAGCGCGTTGCCGATCCCCAAGCGATCCTGGTGGCGGGACACGCCGCGCAAGGGGTATTCCTTACCGTTCAAAATGAAACCGCGTTCGGGATCGATCGAGAAGGTACGACAACCAAAGCGGGCGCTCACCTCATCCATCACCTCACCTGCGCGGGACAACGCGGCTTTGGCTGTGTAAAGATACGGATCGGGACGCCCGTTCCACAAATGTACCCCCTTGATCGGCAGGGACACCTTGGTGTCTGCCGCGGTGAGGGTGGCCACCGCGTTTCCTTCCCGGTCGGTCACGGTGTAGGTGATCTCGTCACCCGCTTGCAGGTTTGCAACGTACACTTCGATCTCGACGTCCGCATCCACCCCTTTCACCGCGGGAGTAACCTTCAAACCGGGCGTACCGTAATATGCCAGTTCAAAGTGGGTGTTTTGCACCGCTACGATGTTCACACCGCGATACAAGCCGCCGTAGAACGTGAAGTCCGCCATTTGCGGATACACGTGATCGTTCGGTGCGTTATCCACCGCAACGGCGATCTCGTTTTCCTCGCCGAGTGCATCGGTGATGTCCACGCGCCAAATGGAATATCCGCCGTCGTGGTGCGCGAGCATCGCACCGTTCACATACACATCAGCCGACGAATTGGCCGCTTTGATCTCCAGAAAATAGCGGTCTGCCGCAGGCAATGCCGCCCGCGAAAGCGCCTTTTTGTACACACACGTGCCGCGGAAATAGTCGTTGCCGCCGTCTTGTCCGTCGGTGGCGTTCCATGTGTGCGGCAGAGATACCGCCTCGCCGCCGTCCGCGTTCACATCGGCGGTATCCTTCAAAAACAGCCAGTCTTCGTTCCAGTTAATAACGTGTCGCATAGTGTTCCTCCGTTTGTGATATCACAATGGTAGTATGTGCCGTTTTGGCAATTCTTTATTCTTCCGCCTGCACTTCGCGGCCGAGTTCGCGGTTCATCGCAGCCAGCGTCTTTTTGTCGAGGTTATACACAAGGCCCAAACCAATGAACTGCAGGATGGCCGAGAACATAAAGGTGGCCGCCACGATGTAACGCATGTTAAGCGCCACCTGCCATGCCTGGTTGCCTTCATCGGCACCGACATAACCGAACGCCACCATGATCACCAGCACCAACGACGGGCCGATGCCCTGCGCCAGTTTACGGAAGAAGGAGTGCAGCGAATACACCGTACCTTCCTCACGCGTGCCGAACTTCCATTCGTTGTAGTCGATTGCATCCCCCATCATCGCCCACGACACGGTGGAATAGATACCAAGGCCGAGCGAGAAAACCAGTTGGCAAAGGATGTAGATCACGAGATCCAAGTTGGTGTTCTTCGGAATCACCACGAACAAACCGAGACCGGCGATCATCGAACAGATCGAACCAAAGGTCGCAAGTTCTTTTTTACCGTATTTCGCCACCATTTTGCGTGCCAAGGGGGTGAACAACACGATCGGGATCATGGCAAACAACTGCACCACGCCCGAGATCTGCACGTTGTTGTAATAAGACTGGAACACCACCGTGACCGCCGTGGTAGCGCCCTGCATACCGATGAACATACCCATCGCGGCAATAGTCGCACCCACGGCAGGACGGTTCTTCATAAAATTGACAAACGCTTTGAACACGTTAAACTTAGGCGCTTCGTCCCCCACCGCCACCGAAGTATCCACACGGAGTTCGGTGTTGCGGATCATGAATTGGAAGCATATGAAGCCCAGCACGCCCATGATCAGCGCGGCAATAAACACGCGTTCACCGATCAGGTTGTCGTTGCTGTCGTAAATGATGAACGGCAAAATAACCATCGGCAACATATTACCGAAGATGGAGCCGACCGAACGCCACGCTGACAGCGATGCACGGTCTTTCACGTCGTTGGAAATCAGCGACAGAAGCGAGCCGTACGGCACGTTAGCCACGGTATAAAACGCATCCCACACCACGTAACCCGCGATGAAGATGATCGCTTTTGCCCACACGGGAGCCGCGGGGAACGGCAGGAAACAGCACGCACCGCCCACGATCAGGCCGAGCGAACCCGCCCAAATGTAGGTCAAAAACTTGTTGCGCTTATACTGATGTTTGTCTGCATCCACGATCGAGCCGATCAGCGGATCGTTGATGGCATCCCACACCTGCACCACAATCAAGAGCAGGGCATACCACAGATCCATCTTCATGAACTGTGTCCAGAAAATAGCCATCGTGCCTTTCAGGGCAAAACTCATGTTGCAACCGAGATCGCCGGCCGCATACGCCAGACAGTCGCGTATGCCAAACGCGCGGTGTCCGTTTTCGTCCACTCGGACAGGTTTTTTCGCCATGGTGGATTCCTCTTTTCTTTTGTGATTTTGTATGTGAAGAAATTTTGCGACAACGTGTCATAAAAGCAGTTCTTCAAGCGGAACATCCGCCATAAACAACGCGCCGTAAGACATGGTCAAATGAAACAGCGACGTGTTCCATCTCGTATCTTTTCCCCATCCTTCAAAGGTGGTGGTGCCGCCTTCACGCAGCATACGTTTCCACGCACCGTCATTTCGGAACGCTTCACACAGCAAATCCTGAATGACCTCTTGCACCCCGTAGTGTTGGGTGTGTACACAAAGATCCCATATCTGCTGCAAAGCGGGATCAGCGGCAAAATCCGCTTTGAGTGCCGTTTTTAATGTAAAGGGATAATGCCTTACGCACATCCCCGCATCCAACACCTGCACCCCTTCGGGCAGGATCATTTCGCCATAGCGAAAGGTCTTGTAATCGAATTGGTCGAGTACGTTTTCGCCGTCTTTGAGAATCCACTCTTCCTTGTAGCGGCAGTTGGCACGCGGATGGTAACGCAAATTGCCGTCTTCATTCAACTCCTGTGCAAAGCGCAACACCACACGTCGCCGCGACGACCGTTCACGCGCGCCAAAAAGTACCCCACATACGTCGAGGCAAAATCGTACGCCGTTTTTTTACTTTCACGGGGCGCACTACTTCAAATTCCAGCGCGGCACTTTTCTGCGCCACCAAAACATGGTCTGTAAAGCGATAAACCTTTTCATTCTTCCATGCCGCATCGTCAAACGCGGGGCGTTCAAACCCCACTTCGGGAGCGTTCCCGTCGTACCGTTCCAAAAATTACGTGTCGTATCCGCACACACCCATTTCGGAAAACGCAGTGTGCGGCGGCAGATCGCAAAACTCCGCATCCGTGATCCACCGACCGACAAAGTTATGCTCCTCCCTTTTCACCTCGCACAGAAAACACGCATCCGCAATAATCCTGACGGTACATTCCGTATTCGCGAGAGAGTTCGGTGGAACGCTTGTAGCCATTCTTCTTTTTGAAATCGGAAGGCAGATACCGCACGCCGTATTCGGCGGCGAGCCGCGCGCCGATCTCGTTAAGTTTTTCTGCGTTTTTCAGCGGACTGATGGACAGAGTGGTGCAAAAGTAATCCATCCCCCGCGCCGCGGCTTCGGCGGCCGCTTCACGCAACCGCAGTTCATAACAGGCAAAACAACGAGCGCCCCCTTCGGGCAGATGCTCCATCCCGCGCACCGTATCATAAAAGCGATTCTTATCGAACGCGCCTTCCAAAAAAGCGATGGGGTGCTTTGAAGGAAAACGGCGAATAAACTCCTCTTGTTCCCGCACTCGATGCGCATATTCTTCATCGGGGTAAATGTTGGGGTTGTAATACAGTACCGTAACGGCAAAATGTTCCGAAAGATATTCCAACACGTAACTGCTGCACGGCGCACAACAACTGTGAAGCAACAACGTGGGTACTTCCCCTGCGGTCGTATGTGCTGCGATACATTCTTCGCATTGCCGCTGATAATTCTCCTTCACGTCACTCCCCCCCTTATGTTTTTGATTATAGCATAATCTTTGTGGTTTTGCAAAGGCAAAAATTGTGTGTCGCACAAAAGAAAACGGCTCGTATAGCGAGACTTCTCATAAGGAAGTCTCGCAGTTTTATTCGCCTAAAGGCGAGTTCTATTGCTTCGCAGAGATATTCGGCTTTTGCCGAGTGGTATTCGCTTCGCGAGTTTTGGTGGCGAATAAAATACCACTGAAACCGCAAGGTTTCAATATCACTATTGCCATAGGGCAATAATATCACTCCGACAAAGTCGGAATAAAACTTGAAAGGCGATTATTTCTTATGTATAATAATTTTAGAGGTGATTACTATGGCAGATAGCGTTTTAAGAGATAAAGCAAAACTATTTGCAAAAACTGTTGTTTTTCTCTGTCGTGATATGAAAACAAACCATAAGGAATCAGTTTTAATCAATCAATTACTTCGTTCTGCTACTTCAATCGGCGCAAATTTACATGAAGCACAATACGCACAAGGAACAAAAGATTTTATTTCTAAACTTGAAATAGCACAAAAAGAGTGCTATGAAACTGAATATTGGCTCGAACTTCTTTTTGAAACAAATTGTATAGCAGAGGAAGATTATAAGACATTACAAAACGAATGCGGTGCCATTCGTAGAATGTTAATTTCTTCGCTTAAAACAATAAAATCAAAATAAGGGTTTGGGATTAGCCCAAAAATGCATTTGTACTTACAAATGCGATGCTGGTTCTTTTGCAAGACATTCTAATTTATTCTTTATAAAAACTGCTCACACAAAATATGTGTGAGCAGTTTTTTACTTTATTTATCTTGCGGCTGGTCTTTTGCTGTTTCTTGCATTTTATTTTTTATAATTGGAAATAAATGCTTAATTGGCAAAACAAAACAAAGTTTTACTGTCCAATAACACATTTGCCACATCAACCAAAAAACACCATAAACCATCCACCAACACAACTGTAGTGGCCAAACAATTAAAATTGTAACACAACCTGAACTACCAGACTTATCACTAACATGAGAAATACCAGTTCCAGGAATTGAAAAAGTGGTTCGAGTTCCTCCACCTGCTTTTTTTGTTAAACGGAATCCTTTCGTTCCCCAACTAAATCCGGCACCAGACTTGCTAAAGTTTGCTCTAAATCCACCACCTAAATTAACGCTTTTTCTAAATCTAAATCCCATAAAATCCCCCATAATAAAAAAGTGTGTGCAACCAAAGTCGCACACACCGAAAAATGCTCGACTCCGATTTGCTACCACACAAAATCGAAATGTCATCCCATATAGAAATGGAAAAACTGAAGTCAGCACTTTTACCTATAGTAAAATGCCCACTTCTATAAAAAAGATGACACATATTCGATTTTTGTGTGGTGAACACATTATATCACAAGCAATTCATAATGTAAAGTGTTAGAAAAAATACGAGTAACAGATTTTTAATCTGTTACTCGTAAACATCCTTATGGGAAGTAGCCTTATTTCAAGCCGTTTTCTTTTCATTTCTTCACTTGGTTTTGCAAAGTACCGTCTTTGAGATATCCCGCGATGTTTTGCACGGTGGTTTCGGCAATGCTGTCGAGCGCTTCTTCGGTCAAAAAAGCTTGGTGGGAAGTCACGATGACATTGGGCATCGAGATCAGACGGGTGAGAATATCGTCGGCCACAATATGATTGGAAAAATCCTCGAAGAAGATGTCGGATTCTTCTTCATACACGTCCAAGCACGCGCCGCCGATGCGCCGTTCTTTGATCGCCGTCAAAAGATCTTCCGCATCGATCAGCGCCCCGCGGGAAGTATTGATGATCATGGCACGGGATTTCATTTTGCGGATGGCCGTATCGTCAATCATATGATAGGTTTCTTTCGTCAGCGGACAATGCAACGAGATGATGTCGCTTTCACGGAACAGCGTGTCGGTATCCACGTATTCCACGTCGGGAAGATCGGCGGGAAATTTGTCGTACGCCAACACGCGCATGCCGAATCCGCGGCAAATATCAATAAAACAGCGACCGATCTTACCCGTGCCCACTACGCCGACCGTTTTGCCGTGCAGATCAAAGCCTGTCATTCCGTTCAGGCTGAAATTAAAATCACGGGTGCGGATATACGCCTTGTGAATGCGGCGAATGGATGTGAGCAACATCGCCATCGCGTGTTCCGCCACCGAATGGGGTGAATAGGCCGGCACGTGAAACACCGGCATTTTATCCCCCAGATACGAAAGATCCACATTGTTGTAACCCGCACAACGCAACGCGATGAAACGGCACCCCATTTCCATCAAGCGGTCGATCACGGGTGCCGACACTTCATCATTCACGAACGCACAAATCCCCTCGCACCCGCGCGCCAACGCGACGGTATCTTCCGTCAATTTGGTTTCGTAAAACTTAAAACGCAAACCCGCCGCTTCGCCGTACCGTTCAAACGACGGCTTATCGTACGGTTTGGCATCAAAAAATGCAACTTTCATACCCTTTGGTTCTCCTCCCTTTCGGAGATAGTATATCCGATTTTATTCGCGATACATCGTGTGTTCATCGACGGTATCTACGGCTTGTTTGCCCATCACCGTTTCAAACAACATTTGCGCAAACAGTTCGTGCATTTCGCAGGTGGGATGGTTAATACGGTTGGCCAGCAACATGGTGGTATCTTCGGTTTCGGCCAGCTTTTTCCATGCGGCATAACAATCGCACACCGTCACGCTCATGTCCCGCGCGAGCGCCACCGCTTCGGCTATGTAGCGATCAAGACGCCCCTCGTTTTGCATTGCGGCCGTCTTGTGGGCGTATTCCCAATGCATTTTCGGGGTATCTTCCGCCACGTAGGTGTTAAGCATATTCGGTGTCATAAACACCGTTTCAATCCCACGCTCCGTACAGCGGATAAATATCTCACGCAATGCATTCAGATATTCCGCCAAATCGCCGTTCACATCGTTCAAACCGAAGCAGACGATCACCAGATCGGGATTGTGCGCCAACACATGGAGATCCATGCGTCCGAGCGACGCCGCTGCCGTAATGCCGCCGATACCCGCGTTGATCACATTGATCGGCACATACTTTCGCACCGCGTTCAATTTTTGTTTCAAGCGATTCCAGTATACGGTTTCATAATTGATCTCGCCTTCACCCACCGCACCGTGTGTCACGCTGTCGCCGAACGCGACAACGGTGATGGGACCGTGTTCGATCAACCCTTCATAATCCAGTTGCAATTTTTGGCGAATATCCATGCGCGTCACCTCGGTTTATACTTACCTTTGTCAGGCAATACAGCATATCTCTCACGAGAACAGCATTTTTCTGAATTACTCTTTCCAATCCGTCAGCCAATGATCCACCGTGATATCGTCCATGGTGATTTCTTTTTCGGCGGTGATCACCACGATCTTCTTCTGTCCCGGCAACAGATCAAAGTAGTTGTCGCTGTAATTCACGCTGTCGCCAAGCCCTTGCAGACGCACAAAGCGGGTATATTTTTCGCTTGTGAGCGTCACGGTGATGCGATGACGGTCTTTTTGTTCCGCCGTTACTGTGAGGATCGGTTGCGGCCATGCGATCTCGTGCCAGTTTTCAAAGAACCACACGCTGTGGGTTTCCTCCCCTTCGCAAGTGAAGGTGGCAAACACAAAACTGTTCGGGCGTGCACTTTCGGCATGGGAAAAATCGTACACCTTCACCGAGGACAATGCGGGAGCCACGATCTCTTTCGTTTCCGTGAACACCACCGTACCGTCCACGTCCATCTGCCCCACCGTGAGCGTACCGTACTTGTTCGTGCGGGTGTCGTTCACCGCCCATGCACCGAGCCCTTCGGGGCGGTTTGTCACCAGCACCTGCGCGGGCACACACACGCTCTTCAACGCATAATACGCTGCTTTAGGTTCCAGATAATAATCCACTATCGACCATGTGCCGCACGGCCAGCAATCGTTATACATCCACAGAAGCGACGCCGCACAGTTGCCTTTGCGACTGCGGTGGAAGGCGGTATCGAATTTCACGTATTCCGACTGCGCGCAGGCGGATTTCTTCGCAAAGTCTTTAAAATCGGCACATTCCCCGAACATATCGTTTGCCAATTCGTATTCCTTTTCAAGGAAGCCTTTCCCCTCGCCGTCGTGAGGATTGCGCACAAAGTGCAGATCGATCACGCGACTGTCGTGGGACATCTCCTCTTCGGGAATATACTTTTTCAAACTGCTCATCGGCGGGAAGCCCATGCACCCCACTTCGGTGGCCATACCGCTGGCGGTGGATTTGAAGCGTTCGCGACGCTCGTTCCAATCCAACGTACTGCCGATGTTAAACGCCGAGGTGTGATGGTCACCGCTGCGCATACGGCCGCCCATGTGGTTATATCCATAAGGACTGCCGTCCACATACGGACGGGTAGGATCCAACCCGTTCACGATGCCGCGCATGGTGTAAAGGAACAGTTCTTCACCAAGACAAGGGAAATACCCGAAACAGCCGTTGCGCTCGTTTCCGCCGCACCAGATGGCAATGCAGGGGTGGTTGGAAAGGCGGCGCACCACCGTATCGATCTCCGCATTGATAAGATCCAACAAACCGGGATGATCCACCGGCACCTCCGCACACGCAAATGCCAGATCCTGCCAAATGAGGATGCCGAGTTCATCACAGAGGTCGTAGAACACATCCTTTTCATAGATGCCGCCGCCCCAAATGCGAAACGCATTCACGTTGCCGTCCCGCGCCATCGTGAGAATGCGGCGATAGCGTTCCTCAGTGACCGTGCCGGGGAAACAATCCATCGGCACCCAGTTGCCGCCCTTCAGGAAGGTGCGTTCTCCGTTCACCAACAATTCGCATTTTAAGCCATCCTCGCCGTTGTCGCGCGGTTCTTCGTTGAGCTGTACCGTACGAATCGCAAACCGCCCGCTCACCTCATCGCTGAGCACCCCGTCCTCGTAATACGAGAAGGTGTAAGGATACAACGGTTGGTCGCCCATATCGTGCGGCCACCAAAGTTTCGGATCGTTGACCGTGAAGGTGAAAAACTCGCGATAATCCTGAAACGCGCGTTCCGTTTCGATGATTTCATTGCCGTTTTGCACCGCGAGTTTCACGCGGTAGGTGCGTTCGGATTGCGGCACGTCCACCGAAATGAGTTTGCGTTCAAACTCCTGTGCATCCCCCGCCCATTTCGCACCTTCGCCGTCGATTTCAAAAAAGCAGGTCACACGTCCGTCCAAACGGGTGTCAAAACGGTGGGACAAAATGCGGTGTCCTGCGCGGGATACCAGTTTCACATCTTGCCAGATCCCCACCGCCGGCAGGGCGGGCGCCCAGTCCCAACTGAACTGACATTGCGCTTTGCGCATAAACAAACGTGCCGTATCAAAACAGCCGCCGTATTTTTCCTTCGGAAAGGCGGCGCTGATCTTGCGTACCGAACGGAAATATACCGCGAGGGTGTTCACCCCCTTGCGGATCACGCCATCCACCGAAATGTGGTGCGGAATAAGCGCATTTTCGGTTTCCCCCACCTTTTTGCCGTTCAGATAAATGACCGCGTACAGATCCAGCCCTTCAAACACGAGTTCGTTGCGTGCCTCGAGGGTATCCACCGTAAATTCACGCGTATAGCACCAATCGCTTTCGGGTACCCACGCGGCTTTTAAATAGTTGTCGCTGTAAAACACCTCATCCAGCAACCCCGCCTTTTGCAAATCGGCGTGCACGTCACCCGGCACGGTAGCCGAAAGGGTGAGTTTTGCGTTGCCGAAATCAGCGGTATCGGGCATTATCTCACGGTAATCGTAGCAAGTGAGCGTCCATTCGCCGTTTAAATTCCATGTCTGCATAAAGGCCCCCCCACAGTACGTTGTTTTTCTTATTATACCAAACAACCGCACCAAATGCAACGCAAATTATTCCGAAATAGTTTCGAAAATACAAACCGCCGCGGTTGCGTTCCCGCGGCGGTTTGTCTTATTCCTCAATGCCCAGCACGTGTTTGTAAGCGGCCAACTGGCTGTCGGAGGGGGCAAAATCGGTGTGTGAACAGCAGGGGATCGTCGGTTTACTTCCGTTTGTGCCGTAAAACGGCGTTTCACGATCGTTTTCATACTGCACACGCGCAGATTCGGCGTGAAAATCGGGGATATCAAACGGCACACCGCCCGCAAGCACCGAACGGTGACCGAGAATCGCCACCGAGGACATTGCCACCGCGCTGTAGATATCAAACGGATGCTCCGGCTGATGCCCTTCGCGAACACAATCAAGGAAGTTGCGCACGCTGATGTAATCTGCACCGCCGTGCGCCGTCTGTTTGATCAAATCTTCGTCCTTATCGTTCCATGCGGGTTCATACAACCCGTCTTTCACCCCTTCGGGTTTTTCCCATTCGTTGTAACGAAGCATCACCTGCTCGCCCATGCCGCGCAGATTTTCGATCGAGCCTTTGGTGCCGCAGATGCGATAGGCATTGTGGTGCGCGCCAAACGCCGCACAACCCGTGAAACGAAAGATAGAACCATCGTCGTTTTGCGTCATGATTACCGCCGCACGATCACCGCCGTAAGATGCGGTGGGTGCATCTTCTCCTTCTATCGGAGCAAACACCGCCATGGCCGTTACACGGCGCGGGGTGGCCCCTGTCGCCCGCATGATGGGGCCGAGCGAGTGTGTCACGTAATAGGTGCGGGGCAGAAAGTTACGCCAATGTTCGGGGAAATAGTTGTACAACTTCTTGGATTGTATGTCATAGACGTTGCCCGGATGGTTGTATTCCCCTTCTGCATAGATAATCTTTCCCAACGTGCCGCCCGCACACACGCGCTGCATTTCACGGTTGAATTTCATCATTGGATAATTTTCCGCCAAATAATAAATGGAATCGCTCTTTTCGAAGGCGCGGATGAGTTCCACCCCTTCCGCCATCGTGCCGTTGCTGATGCATTCGGAATACACGTGCAATCCCTTTTCAAAGCAACGGACGGCATACGGTGCGTGCTCGTGAAAGAAGTTTGCCAACACCACCGCATCCATATCGTGTTCGATAAACTCATCGAAGGTGCGGTAAAGAGCGATATCCGCCCCCAGTTCCTTTACGGCTTCGTTTAAGCACTCCTCACGAAAATCGCACACCGCCACAATCTCTGCGCCGTTGAGCATAGCATCCCGCCCAATGTAAATACCGCGTGTGCCCACGCCGAAAATGCCGAGTCTGATCTTTTTCATGTTTCTCTCTCCTTTATGTTAAATTGGAATAATAAACAACGCCAACAGACCTAAAAAGGCCAAAGATACCGATATGAGTTCTCTTTTACTCGGGCGCGTTTTGTTCACCAAGCACAGCGCGGTGGACACGATCATCACACCGCCCGTGACCATCGGGTATTGCACCGAGGCATCCAAGAACAAGAGAGCAAACACCAGAATATAGTTTGCTATCTTATTAAGCGAACCCGCGGCCGCTGCCACCGCCGCACCGCGCCAAGACATCCGCGGCACACGATCGGTCGCGTAATACGGAATCAATAAAAGCCCCGATATCACCACGCCGCACAAAGCACACAACACGGAATATCCCGCCGCACTTGTTTTGGGGAACGGTGCTTCGGTGAACAGTTTGGACAGCACCCCCGACATCCCGTTGAACACAAACACGCCGATGTAATAGATCGTGCCGCCGCGCTTTTTTTCGCCGCGTTCCACCGTAAGCGCCAGCGCCGCCGTAATGATCACCAAACAGACGCCTTTTCCCCATGTCAGCGGTTCCCCGTAAAACAGGATACCCTGCAAAAACGGCAACACCATGCCGCCCAACATGGAAAACAATGAATACAGCGACAGATTGATCTTATCGAGTGCCTTAAAACTGCAAATGGAGTACAGTTTCCCGTTGACCGTAGCAACCACCGCCATCAGCAATGTAAACGGTGTAAATTCAAAACGGAAACCGTTAACAGCCAGCAACACCGCCAAACCCGCCAGCGACGTGAGCAAGGAATACTGAAAACTGATGACCAATCCGCTGCCGTGCAAGCGGCGGTACGCATCGTTAAGCCAAAAGCAACCGCCGAACATCGCCACCGACAGCATCACCCATGCATAGTACATGCTCTCACCTCTCTGCTTTCACTATACACACCTCCCCATGCTTTATCAATAGGTTTTTTCTATATATTTATGGAAAATCGTTCGATCGCTCTTGCATTTTCAAAGAAATCCTCCTACAATAGAGGTAGCCCTTCTACAGGAGGTTGGCTTAAATGAAAGAACATAACATCTGCAAGTTCGTGCCGGCGTCTTACACCACCGACCTCACGGTGGCGTGCTTTGTGTACGAAACCGACCGCACGGTTATGCAAACGGAATCGTCGCTTTTCAATCATCGCGCCATGCTGTTCACCAAAGGCGAAGGGACAGCGGTCATCAACGGGCAACGGCTTCCGTTTTCTGTGGGAACATTGGTTTTTTGCTTTAAAGGGGAACGCCTTTACGTTGACGCTGCCGAAAGTTGCGAATATCTGTACATCGCTTTTGACGGACCGCGCGCCGCCGTTTTGTTCGACCGCTTCCACATAACCGCCCAAACACGCAGTTTTGCAGGTCACGACGGATTGATCCCGCTGTGGAAAGAGAGTTTGTCGCGCGCATCCAACGTAACGATCGACCTTGCGGCAGAAAGCATTTTGCTTTACACTTTCTCGCGGTTATACGAACATTGCGGCGCACAAAGCGCGTTGATCGCACGCATCATCAAACTGTCTGAAACGCATTTCACGGACACGTCCCTTTCGCTCGCGACGTTGGCGGAGGAAATATCCTATAATCCGAAATATCTTTCCCATCTGTTCAAAAAGGAGACCGGCATTGGCTACGCTGAGTATTTGCGCACCTTGCGCATTCGCTATGCCGTGTCGCTGTTCGATAACGGGTTGGATTCCATCAAAACGTGGCGTTGCTGTCGGGGTTCTCCGATCCGTTGTACTTTTCAACCGTGTTCAAGCAAGCCCTCGGCGTATCCCCGCGGAACTATCTGCAAACTCGCAAACAAAAAACGTTGTGAGGATGTTCCTCACAGCGTTTTTGCTTTGGCGCCTTTAGGCATGAAACAACCCCTGGTTCTACCAGGGGAGATAAAAAGCCTTGGCAAAGAAAAACCTCCGTGATACTCTAGTGAAGGTTTGGCGACCGCATCACAAGAGGAACAAGGAGGTTTTAAACAATGAAAA